>SMWC01000058.1 GCA_004357505.1 Gammaproteobacteria bacterium
CCCGTGTTACCGCTGCCTCTACGATGACGAAGACGAGTGGTTGGGAAACTGCCAGGGTAATGGCGTGCTGGCGCCGGTGCCGGGAGTGGTGGGTACGATCATGGCCGTAGAGGCTCTAAAGATACTGCTCGGCTTAAAATCCGTGCCGTGTAATCGGCTTTTACTTTGGGATGCGAAAAGTGGCGATTGGCAGGAACTCAAGCTCAAGGTGGTGCCGGACTGTCCTGTGTGCCAGGCAGCCGCATAGCGCTACGCCGCCGCCGCGTCATAGCCCAGGTTCGGGGATAGCCACCGTTCAGCTTCGGCCAACGTCCAGCCTTTGCGAGCGGCGTAGTCCTTCACCTGATCGAGACCCACCTTTCCGACAGCAAAATACCGTGCATCCGGGTGGGAGAAGTACCAGCCGCTGACTGCGGCACCGGGCATCATCGCGAAAGTCTCCGTCAGCTCGATGCCGGCTGTGCGGTCCACATCCAGAAGTTCCCACAGCGTCGCCTTCTCTGTGTGATCCGGGCAGGCAGGGTAGCCGGGTGCCGGCCGTATTCCTCTGTAAGTCTCGGCGATCAGGGCGGTGTTATCGAGTCGCTCATCGTCGGCATAACCCCAGAACTCAGCTCGCACGCGTTGATGCAGTCGTTCCGCGAAAGCCTCGGCCAAGCGGTCGGCGAGTGCCTTAAGAATGATGGCTGAATAGTCGTCGTTCTGCGCTTCGAATCGAACCACATGCGCCTCGAGTCCGATTCCTGTAGTTACGGCGAACGCGCCGATATAGTCTGATCCGGCCCCTACCGGTGCAATGAAGTCGGCCAGACAGTCATTGTGCAAGTCGGCGCGCTTACGGCGCTGTTGTCGCAGATGATGCAGTCGAGTGCGTACTTCCGTTCGGTCTTCACCGGTATAGATCTCGATATCATCGTCTGCCGAATTGGCAGGAAAGAAGCCGATGACTCCGGCCGCAGTTAACCAGTTTTCGTCGACGAGTTGTGCGAGCAGCCGTTGCGCATCTGCGTAAAGACTGCGAACGGCGTCGCCGACGATGTCGTCCTGCAAAATATCCGGGAAGCGGCCGTGGAACTCCCAGGCGTTGAAGAACGGCATCCAATCGATGTATTGGGTCAGCTCCTGCAGTGGATAGTCCGGAAACGTCCGTACACCGGGAGATCTCGGCGGCGGTGGCGTGTAGGCCTGCCAGTCTCGCGGGAAGCGATTCGCCCGGGCGTCGCTTAAGGCCAGTTCTGGGCGTTTCGCGGTCTTGCCGCGGTGGCGCCGCCGTCTATCCGCGTGTTCCTTGGCTGCTTGGCTGACAAAACTGGCATTCCCCTCACCCGTCAGTGCCTGGACGACGCCTACGGCTCGAGAAGCATCTTTCACGTACACTACCGGACCGTCGTAGCCGGGGTCGATCTTGACGCTCGTATGCGCAGGCGATGTCGTGGCGCCACCGATGAGTAGCGGTAGCGAGAAGTTCTGTCGTTGCATCTCACTCGCAACATGGACCATCTCATCCAGGGATGGAGTAATCAGACCCGACAGGCCGATGACATCGGCGCCGATTTCTTTTGCAGTCGCGAGAATTTTCTCGGCTGGCACCATGACACCGAGGTCGATAACCTCGAAGTTATTACACTGCAGCACTACGCCCACGATCTTTTTACCGATATCGTGTACATCGCCTTTGACCGTTGCCAGCACGAGCTTCGCCCTCGTGGCGCCACCTTCCTTGTCCTTCTCGATGAACGGGAGGAGATGAGCCACCGATTTTTTCATGACCCGGGCGGATTTCACAACTTGTGGCAGAAACATTTTTCCGGCCCCGAATAAGTCACCGACTACGTTCATGCCATCCATTAACGGACCTTCGATGATATCGATCGGTCGCTCTGCCGCGAGGCGTGCTTCCTCGGTATCCTCAACGACGTAACTATCTACGCCATGAACGAGCGCATGCTCCAGCCGTTTCTCAACCGGCCAACCACGCCACTCCTCATCGGCCTTGGTGCCCTGTCGTCTCCCCTGGCCGCTATACTGCTCGGCCAGTGACAGGAGACGCTCCGTGGCATCATCGCGACGGTTCAATATCACGTCCTCGACCGCGTCTCGAAGCGTGTCGGGGATGTCGGCGTAGACCGCTAACTGTCCAGCGTTAACAATCCCCATGTCCATCCCAGCTGCGATGGCGTGATACAGAAATACGGAGTGCATGGCTTCACGGATGCGGTTATTGCCACGAAATGAGAACGATACGTTGCTCACGCCACCACTCACCATGGCGTGAGGCAGCGTGGCCTTGATCTGCCGCGTGGCTTCAATGTAGGCAACGCCATAACCATTGTGTTCTTCGAGACCCGTCGCTACCGCGAAAATATTCGGGTCGAAAATGATGTCTTCCGGCGCGAAGCCAACGGTATCGACGAGTAATTTGTAGGAACGCTTACAGATCTCCACCTTCCGCTCGATCGTGTCTGCTTGCCCCTGCTGATCGAACGCCATGACCACGACGGCAGCACCAAACTTGAGTATCTCGTGCGCCTGTTCCAGAAACGGCTCCTCACCCTCTTTCAGGCTGATCGAGTTCACGATGCCTTTTCCTTGCACGCACTTAAGGCCGGCGATGATGACGCTCCATTTCGAGGAGTCGATCAAGATCGGGACGCGGGCAATGTCGGGCTCCGAGGCGATCAGTTTCAAGAATCGGTCCATCGCGGCTTCCGAGTCCAGCATGCCTTCATCCATGTTGACGTCGATGAGCTGGGCGCCGTTCTCAACTTGCTGTCGCGCTACCGATAACGCCTGGTCGTAGTCATCTGCTTCGATCAATTTCTTGAAGCGTGGCGAGCCGGTGACGTTGGTGCGCTCGCCTATGTTCGCAAAAAGACTGCCTGGGCCAATGCTCAGGGGCTCCAATCCGGCCAATCGACTGATTCGCGGTAGCTCAGGGATCTGCCGGGGCTTAAAGTCGGCGACAGCGGCCGCAATAGCGCGAATATGGTCCGGCGTCGTACCACAGCAGCCACCGACCATATTGACCCAGCCGCTGCGTGCGAACTCGCCAATGACCTCCGCCATGTGTTCGGGCGTGTCGTCATACTCTCCGAACTCGTTAGGCAGACCCGCGTTCGGATGGACGCTCACGTGTGTTTCGGCCAGAGCTGCTAATTCTCCTACATAGGGACGCAACTCTTCGCTGCCGAGCGCGCAGTTAAGCCCCAGAATCAAGGGCCTGGCGTGACGGACCGAGTTGTAGAATGCTTCTAGCGTCTGGCCCGATAGGGTACGACCGGAAGCGTCGGTAATCGTCCCGGAAATCATGACGGGAACGTCGACTCCACGCTCGTCGAGGACGCTTCGGATCGCGTAGAGCGCCGCTTTCGCATTCAGCGTGTCGAAGATCGTCTCTACCATCAGCAGATCGACGCCACCATCTATCAGAGCTGCGGTCGCTTCGCCGTAGGTGTGCGTTAGCTCATCGAACGAGATATCCCTAGCACCCGGATCGTTGACGTCAGGAGAGATCGAGCAGGTTTGAGTAGTCGGGCCCAGAGCGCCGGCGACGAATCGAGGCGAACCGGAATGTTCGGCGTACCTATCTGCTGCCGTTCGTGCCAGTTGGGCGGCAGCCAAGTTCAGCTCCGAGACCAGGTCGCTCAGACCGTAGTCGCCGAGCGAGGGCGCGCTGGAGTTGAACGTGTTGGTGGTAATGATATCGGCGCCCGCTTCTAAGAACTCGCGATGAATGGTGGCGATATGTTCAGGTTGCGTTATCGAAAGTAGATCGTTGTTGCCCCTTAGCGAGGTCGGCCACGCGGCGAATCGATCCCCTCTAAAATCCTTCTCCGCTAACTGCAGGGCCTGGATGCTTGTGCCCATGGCGCCATCGAGTATGACGATGCGCTCGGTCAGCAAACGCTCCAGTTGTTCGCGGCGCTCGCTCATGAGGCAAGCTCCTGCTCATCCGCCCTTGGCCTTAAACCCAACGTGTGGCAGATCGCGTACGTAAGCTCGGCGCGATTCAGCGTATAGAAGTGGAATTCATCAACCCCTTGGCGGCGCAGCTCGTCCACTTGTTCGATTGCGACACTGGCAGCAATCATCCGGCGTGTCTCTGGGTCATCATCCAGGCCACCGAATCGCTGATGTAGCGTTTGCGGAACGTTTGTTCCGCAGCTGGCAGCGAACTTCAGCATCCTGGGGAAATTCGTGATCGGCAGAATGCCGGGCACGATCACCACGTCGATTCCGGCCGCTGCGCAGCGATCCCGGAAATGCAAATAGGCGCTGGTATCGAAAAAAAATTGAGTGATGGCTCTGGTGGCGCCAACATCGATCTTTCGCTTGAGATTGTCGAGATCCGATTCTGCGCTGTCGGCCTCAGGATGGACTTCCGGATAGGCCGCGACGGAGAGTTCGAAGGCACCGATACTGCCCAGACCATCGACCAGATCGGTTGCGTAGGCGAAGCCGTTCGTGAGCGGCACATATTTAGTAACGCCCTTAGGCGTATCCCCGCGCAAGGCCACGATGTGTCTTATGCCTTCGTCCCAATAACCGCTGGCGGTGGCAAGCACTTCCTCTCGAGTTGCGCCGATACAAGTTAAATGGGGTGCGCAGGTCAGATCCGTCTCCGTCTGAATTCGGCGCACTATTCGATGGGTGCGATCACGAGTAGAGCCGTCGGCGCCGTAGGTTACGGATACAAAACGGGGTTGCAACGGCGCCAGGCGCTGTATCGATCGCCACAGAGTCGCTTCCATTTTCTCCGTCGCCGGGGGGAAAAACTCAAACGAAACTTGAATGTCAGTGGCCATCGCCTGGTCGTCCTCAGGCTGGTGAGGATCGAGTAGCGAGGGCGACCAGGGCCGCCCCGCGGCTGCCATGATTGACTTCGACGGGAGTCAATCCCGCCTGCCGTACCCATGCGCCGAGCTTTTCCTCATTGACCGGCGAGCCCGGTGTTTCGATCACAAGCAGATGGCCGTCATTCTTGAGGACAAGCGCTGCCTGCTTGACCGCATCTTCCGGGCGATCGGCCGTGCCCAGGACTCGATCCATCGTCACGATGTCGAAGCTTCTCGGAGGAAAGCTCAAGCTATACATGTCGCCGTCCTGAACTGTACAGTTGGTCAGTCCTTCGAACGAGACGCGCGCGCG
>SMWC01000059.1 GCA_004357505.1 Gammaproteobacteria bacterium
ACTAGGTCCTGGAACGAAAAGCGATAGTGGCCGCCAGGGGTCTTCAGCGGTGAGACGAAACGGGCTCGTGCGAATGACCGCACGTGTGCCTGAGATTTCCCTAGCAACTGTGCAACGTTCCGCGTGGAATAGGCGCGCATGGAGGTAATTATTCAGCAGCTGGCCCAAGAGGTCTAGCCCACTTGGTGCAATAGTCCGGCTAAAGCATTATCAAAATCAATCCCAGGTATAGTGCTTTCTCTTCGGTACCGGTGTCTGCGGAGTGTGTAGTGCGTGGCAAAATGATGACAACCCCCTTGACGATTACCGAAATCATGCGGTTTGCAGACCGGCATCACGGGCGTACAGAGGTCGTATCGATCACGGCGGATCAGCCGCTGCATCGCTGCACATTTAACGATGTCTTCCGTCGCGCCAGGCAACTCGCCAATGCGTTGTCGCGGCTTGGCATCGCACCTGGCGAGCGGGTCGCATCCCTGGCATGGAATGATTATCGACATCTCGAACTCTATTACGGTGTTGCTTGCGCCGGCAGAGTGCTACACACCGTCAATCCCCGGTTATTCGCCGAGCAACTGGTCTACATCATCAATCATGCCGAAGACCGCGTGTTGTTTTTCGATGTGGCATTCCTGCCGTTGGTCGAGGCGTTGGCTGACAAATTGTCCACGGTCGACGCTTACGTCATATTGACGCCGGCGGATAAATTGCCTGGGAGCAGCCTCTCTGCGCTGCAAAGCTACGAGAGTCTGCTTGAGGCCGAAACGGATGAGTACCAGTGGCCGGTGTTGGATGAGAACGACGCGAACTTGTTGTGCTACACCTCGGGGACGACGGGCAACCCGAAGGGTGTGTTGTACAGTCATCGTTCGACCGTGCTGCACGCTTACGCAAGCTGCATGCCCGATGCGATGCGTCTGTCGCAGCAGGACACGGTACTGCCGGTCGTACCGATGTTTCACGTCAACGCGTGGGGTACTCCTTACGCCTGTGCGATGATCGGGGCCAAAATGGTCTTGCCGGGCCCGAAGATGGCCGATGGCGAGACCCTGCAGCGGTTGATCGAGCAGGAGGAAGTCACGATCGCGCTGGGCGTACCGACGGTCTGGCTCGCGCTGCTGGCGTATCTCAGGGACTCGGGAAAGACCGTGCCGAGCCTGGAACGCACTGTGGTCGGTGGTGCGGCCTGCCCGCCGAGCGTCATGGAAGAGTTCGAACAGAAGCACGGTGTGCGTACGCACCACGCTTGGGGAATGACCGAGATGAGTCCGCTCGGAACGGTCAACTCACCGCTTCGCGGCATGGAGAGCTTGTCGGCGGCGGAAAAAGACGCCGTGCGGCTCAAGCAGGGGCGGGGAATTTTCGGTGTCGACATGAAGATCGTTGGCGACGATGGCGAGGAATTGCCATGGGATGGTGAAGCTTTCGGCAACCTGAAGGTCAAAGGTTGGTGGGTCTGCGACGGCTACTTTGGCGAGGATGGCAACAGCGGCGCGCATGATGAGGATGGCTGGTTCGCAACGGGCGACGTCGCGACGATCGATCCACTGGGCTTTATGCAAATCACGGATCGAACCAAGGACGTGATCAAGTCGGGCGGCGAATGGATCAGCTCGATCGAGCTTGAGAATCTCGCGGTTGCGCACCCGGACGTTGCTGAGGCTGCCGTGATCGGTATCAGCCACGAGAAATGGACCGAGCGGCCGTTGCTTATTGTCGTGCCGGAAGAAGGGACCAGCCCCGATAAAGCGGAACTGGTTGCCTGGTTCAAGGGCAAGGTGGCTGATTGGTGGATTCCCGACGATGTGGTGCTCGTCGACGAACTTCCTCATACGGCGACCGGTAAGATTTCCAAGGTCATGCTGCGCAAGCAGTTCGCGGACTACTCCAGTCAATCCTAACCCGCCAAGCGCAGCAGGTGATCGCCGCGCGAAACGCAACGTCGCGGTGTTGTTTTTCGCCCAGGCCGTGCTTGGCTCACAGCTGCCTATCCATATTATTTTGGGCGGGCTGGCCGGGTTCACGCTTGCCGAGAACAAGGCCTTGGCCACCTTGCCCATCTCGCTGATGGTACTCGTGTCGATGTTCACGGCCGCGCCGGCGTCGCTGTTTATGGGGCGCTTCGGCCGGCGGCTCGGCTTTCTAGCCGGGGCGCTCGCTGGTGCGTTGGGCGGTGCGCTTGGCGTTCTGGCATTGTTGCTCGGCCGCTTCGAACTACTGTTGCTGGGCGCAGCCTGCACGGGAATCTACCAATCGACCCATGGCTTTTTTCGCTTTGCTGCAGCCGACACGGCGTCAGAGGCCTTCAGGCCGAAGGCCATCTCCTGGGTACTCGCGGGCGGTCTGCTGGCGGCGTTGATCGCTCCCGAACTCATTCGGGCGACGTCCGACTATTTCGCGCCGATACCCTTTGCCGGCGCCTATGCGGCCGTCGTCGGGATCAACATCGTGGGCGCCCTCGGCATATGGTTTCTCGATATCCCGACGCCACGCCGACGCGTGAGAGGTGCGCCGTCCGGGCGCGCGCTCGGCGTGATATTCAGCCAGCCGAAGACTTTGGTTGCGGTTATTTGTGCGATGGTGTCCTACGCGCTGATGGTGCTCGTTATGACGGCGACGTCTCTGGCCATGGACGCGCAAGGATTCTCTACGGCGCATGCCGCCGATGTGGTTCGCTGGCATGTCGTCGCAATGTTCGGGCCGAGCTTTTTCACCGGTGCAGCTATTTTGCGCTTCGGTCACCTGCGAGTGATTGCTCTGGGGCTGATTCTGCTCGGTGTTGCCGGAGTAATAGCAGTCCGTGGCGTGGGCCTCGAGAATTTTTATCTGGCGCTCATCGCTCTTGGCCTGGGCTGGAACTTCAGTTTCATCGGTGCAACGAGTCTGCTTGGCACGACCCACACTTCCGAGGAACAGGCGAAGGTCCAAGGCCTTAACGATTTTCTGGTCTTCGGCCTGGTAACGGTCGCGTCTTTCAGCTCCGGCGCGCTGCTGTACGCATTCGGCTGGACGACCGTGCAGCTGGCGATGATTCCTGCGCTGGCGATAGCGGGTATCGTGCTCCTATGGCTTGCGGTTGCCACGACACGCAGCCTCTCGCTCAGCGAGCAGAGGCAGCCGCTAGAGTAGTCGATCTCGTCAGTATCTCCGCCGGCTACAAGATCTCAGAGTCGATGTGGTGCCTCTCGAGCACCATGTTGCCGAACACGACCCATTGATCTTCTGGCACCCAAACTTGCTTGACGAACTCGAAAGCTGTCTCGACGGGTACGTGCTCGTGGACGACCTGATAGAGGAACGTGAACATCGAAGCACGCTTGTTGACCTGACAATGAATCAGCACTTGTCGATCGCCGGACTGATTCAGCACGCCGCTGAAGAGCGCGAAATCGGCGTAAGTCGGATTGCGCCAGTCGACCGGAATGTTGACATAGACGATGCCATCCTCGGCGACGAGCTGACCCTCGGTCGCGATGGCCCCTTGAGTCGTCGGTGGCGCGAGATTGATGACCATCTCGAAGCCTCGTTCCGCGAGGCCGCTGAGCTGCGCACTCTCGGGCTGCCCCGACGTATGCAGACGATCGTTGATGACAATATGGTTGACTGCAAGCTCATCGCCTTGGGCGATATTCAGGAACGGCGTAATAGGACCGATGAGCAGCAGCAACGCGATTTGCTTCATGCTAAGGGGAATGATTGCTGTCTCCAGCAAGACGGACGTTAATCTCATAACTTCCTCCCGGTGAAAACCCTCCCTTAATTCACAAAGTTTACCGCATCTGGGAAGCTCCTGAGCGCCGGCTTTCGGTGATGTGCGGTCACTCAACCGGGATCTCAAAACGCTCGCAGTAGCGTGCAAAACGTTGTGTCTCGACCGCTCGATCCAGGCCGAAGTCCGATAGCCCGTAGCGATGCGCCCCATACTTGTCCTTCGGGTTTGCGCTGAGGAAGCGCTGCATCGAGTCGCGGGCCTGGCTCGATACCGGCCAGCCGAGGAACTCGTAGAGACGCTCGACGGCGGTTAAGGGCTCTGCCACGAGATCCGCATAGGCGATGTCGAAAAATCGTTCCGCGGGCCAGCGGTCACGTATGTCAAGACTACGACTCAGCGCAGTCTCCCAACGGTTGCACCAGTCTGCAGCGATTTGCTTGGGGTCGGCCGAGTCGCTGAATGCGCGTCTTAAAACCGTCGCGAGACTCGCTATCGATGCCATGACTTTGAGCGGATCGCGATGAGTCTGAATGATCCTCGCATCGGGATAACGTTGCAGCAGGGCATCCAGCCCGAACAAATGGCCGGGCGCCTTTAATACCCAGCGATTACCCGCACGCCTAGCCTGCAGATGCTGCAGGAACCGGTAGTGGAACGCATAACCGAGCTCCTGCGCCTCTAGTTCGAACCAATCCTGGTAAGACGGCACGTTATGTGTGGTGTGGAACTGGATGCTCGCAAATCCCTGCGCCATGATGGCGATGCATTCCTGCGGCAGGTCGGCGGCAAGCGTATGGATGCGTCTGAACGCCGGAACCAGCCGGTTCGCCCAAGCCAGGCGGGAGTCCGTACGCTCTCGAATACGGTTTATCGCATCCGGAGATTCCGGGTATCCCGCCGGGAACATGACTTCCCAGGTGAGTGGCGTTCGCGTCGCCGGGTCTTGGGCGATGAGGCCGTGGAGCAGTGTCGTGCCGGTACGCGGTAAGCCGATGATGAACACCGGCGCATCGATCGTCTGCTGCTCGATCTCGGGTGCTGACTGCCTCTCCTGCTCGAGATAGAGCAGATTCTCAAGCAAAGTCACCAGCAGTTGGCGTACCGTAATGCGCCCTAGCGTCGTCAGCTCCGCTTCGCGCTCATAGGCGCTCAGCAGGCGATCCAACGGTTCCTCAATCGGCCATCGGCCGAACTCCTCCAGGCGAGCGCGGTGTTTGGCCGCCGCAACGAGTGTTTCCTGGCGCAGGTCCGGGGTCACGATACCGGCTCGCTGCAGAATTCTTCCGCCTCGGTTCAGTGTCCTCACTGCAATGGGTGAAAAAGCTTGGGCGAGGCTCATCGGTCAAAGATCGGCAGTTTGCTACTATCGGAGGCTGAGGATTGTCGCTGACATAGTTTATCCGGGCAATTCACGATGCGACCCGCCTCTAGAACCATGACCTTGGACGAAATAAAATCGTTGATTCGCGATGTTCCGGATTTTCCGAAACCGGGCATCGTGTTCAAAGACATTACGCCGCTACTGTCGAGCCCGGACGGACTAGCGGCAACCGTCGAGCATCTCGCCTCACGCGTTGCGGATCTGAACGCGGACGGCATCCTGGCCATCGAGTCGCGAGGCTTTATCTTCGGCGCTGCGCTGGCGCAGAAACTCTCGCTACCGATGCATCTGGTCCGGAAACCGGGCAAGCTCCCTCGTAAGTCTGTCAGTATCCGCTACGAACTCGAGTACGGGTTTGATCACCTGGAGATTCACACCGACGCTATTCGCCGCGGCCACCGCTACCTGATTGTCGATGACCTGCTGGCGACAGGTGGTACGGCTGCGGCAGCGGTAAAGCTGATTCAACAGGGGGAAGGAATCGTTGCGGCCTGCGCAGTCATCATCGAGTTGGGATTCCTGGATGGAAGGAAG
>SMWC01000060.1 GCA_004357505.1 Gammaproteobacteria bacterium
CGTCCTGACATGGGTCCGCTCCTCGGACAAGCTCACATAGACACCGTCGTCGCGGACTTCGACCGGAAACGTCGCGACGCCGTCATCGAAGCCCGGCGCTTTTCCTGTCAACGGGTCAAAATCCCAGCCGTGCCACGGGCAACGCAACAAGCCGTTCTCGATAGAGCCTTCGCCAAGCGGGCCACCTTGGTGAGGGCACTCATTAGCGAGCGCTGCGTACTGGCCGTCGAAGTGAGTCATGCACAACGTCAGGTTGGCGCACGTCGCGGACTTGACGCGCCCTTCGGGAAGCTCATCGGGACTCAGCACCCTGTGCCAAATGGCGGATTCCGGACTGAGGCTTGCGGCTACGACTGTCTTTTTTTTCAGACCCAACTCCTCCGGAGTCATCCGTCACGAAACCAAAATTCGTCTTCCTGTCGACGCTCAGCGCAGCGCGCGGGATAGAAACGGCAAACTTATATCCATACGGTAATCGATATTCGAGTGGTTGTCGGGGAATTCTTCATAGCGATGCACGATCCCTACTTCGCGCAGACGTTTGGAAAGTATACGGCTTCCATAATGGATGTGGTATTGATCCCGCCATCCGCAGTCGATGAAGATACCGCGCAAACTCTTGAGGTTGTTTCGAAAACGACGTACGAGATTGATCGGGTCGTGCTTTAACCACTCCCGCCAGCGGGCCGGGATTATTTCGCCAGTTTCCAGATTGAACGGCAGCCGGAATCCGTTGGGTGCGTCGGGATCCGGGTCGTAAGAAGCGGCCATCGCGACATTCATTAAACAATGGATCTCCTCGTTCGATAATTTGCTACGGTTCCAGATATCCTCTAAGAACCTCGCTACACGCCCGTCATCCAGCCCCTCCTCAGCACCTGACTCCTCCCGATCGACCTTGATGAGACCCGCTCGTCGCTGCCGGCGGCGATGACTGGCGAGTACGTTCAATGTTCTGGGCCAATCGGACCGATAGATGAAATCGAAGTACGCGTCTCCAGAGTGATTGGCGATCGCTCCCCAGTAACGCGCATACTTCATGCCATGCAACATGGCCCCATAGCCACCGGAAGACTTACCAAAGCAACCGCGGTGATCGCGCGACGCACGGGTGCGGAATTCTCGGTCGATGCAAGGAATCAGCTCTCTTGTCAAATAGTCGGCATAACGGCCGATGGCCGAAGAATTAATATACTGATTGCCGCCTAGGGCCGTAAAACAATCCGGAAAGACGATCAGGCACGGCCGCATTTTCTTATCGTGAACCAAGCGGGCGGCGCGCTCCGGCACATTCTCATCAAAATTGCGCCAGTTCGTATGCGATTTTCCCGACCCGGCGTAGCCAACGAGATCGAACAACACCGGGAAACGGCGGCCGCGGCCGCGTCCCGCGCCTTGGTCGTACTGTGGCGGCAGCCAGACATCCAGCGTTCGCACATGGGGATCGCCGAGCGGATTATCGGCGAGAATTGCCGACGTGTGCTCGAGAGTGACGACCCTACCCGCAGCCCACGCGGTTCGTTTGATTGTCATGATCTTCTCGCCTTAATGCCGAATGCTACGGCGGATCCCCGGTTAGCATAGAACGGTGAGACGGTCACAATGTCTATCGATCCCAATCGGATACCGGTTCCGCGGGCTCGGGCCGTAGTCCCACAGCCTTGACCCCGCCGATGGCCGCGAACTCGTCCCGTTCGGAGGTGTCGCCGCTGATACCCACGGCACCGATAACCGACCCGTCTGCGGCGCCGATCAGGACTCCACCCGGTACCGACGCGAACCGGCCTTCGGCGATCACCGATAGTGCCGTTGCGAAGACCGGCCGCGCCGCCAACCGTTCACCGATCACGCGGCTAGAGACACCCATACCGAGAGAACCATAGGCCTTGGCGTTCGCGATCTGCACACGGATGATCCCGGAGCCGTCCTCCCGCTTGAGCGCGATCTGATGGCCGCCGGCATCCAGAACGACCGCCGTTAAAGGCAGCATGTCGTGCTGGCGAGCGAGACGCAGTGCCTCGTCGATGATTGCGTTCGCCTGTTCGAGGTGCAAAGTGACTGTTAACAGGCTTGGTGTCGGCGGCATCGGTTATCTCCCAGTCAAACTCGATGATATTATCTATGAGTCAGGAGTCTGCACAAAACCAGCTGGCTCAACGGCTGGCACGAACGATTCAAGGCACGCCCAGCGTACGCGACAGGCGTAACTCAATGGGGTGATCACTCGTCGGCGCACCGACCCCGCTACGCGGCTGAGGCTTTTCCGGTAATCGAGACATTATGGGAATCCGCCTGATAAACTCTCGCGCGCACGAATGACGGGATAGGAACGATGCATGATTGAGGCGCTGATATCGGGTCTGGGACTGATCTTCCAATGGCACGTCTTAAGCTATTTCGCTCTTGGCTGCGTGATCGGTGTCTGGATGGGTGCGATTCCGGGCCTGGGTGGAGCAATCGGCCTCGTCCTGTTGCTCCCCTTTACCTTCGGTATGGAACCGGTGTCGGCTTTCGCGCTGTTGTTGGCTTCGTGGGCCTCTACATCGACGAGCGGCGCGATCACCTCCGTGCTGCTGGGCATCCCGAGCACCGCAGCCTCACAGGCCACGGTCCTCGACGGCTACCCGATGGCGAAGCGCGGCGAGGCGGCGCGTGCGCTCGGCGCAGCGTTTACCTCATCGGCGATCGGCGGCGTGTTTGGCGCAGCCTCACTCGGCATCGCACTTCCTCTGATCCTGCCGATCATCTTGGCCTTCGAGTCTCCCGAGACCTTCATGCTCGGTCTCCTCGGACTGGCCATGGTCGGTTCCCTCGCTGGTCGATCGATCATGAAAGGCATCGCCGCCGCGATGCTCGGTCTGATACTGTCAATGGTGGGCTTTCCGGAATCACAGGCGATCCCGCGCTATACCTTCGATACCTTATACCTGCTCGACTCGCTGCCATTGATCCCCGTGCTGCTCGGGCTGTTCGCCATTCCGGAAATCATGGAACTGGGGATCAAGAACGTCTCGATCGCAGCGCCCGGCACGGCCAGCGATACGCGCGCGGGCCTGAGGCAAGGCGTAGGCGATGCCTTTACGCACTGGTGGCTCGTCATTCGTTGTAGCTTGATCGGCGCCTATATCGGCATGCTGCCGGGTCTTGGCGCATCGATCGTTGGCTGGGTCACTTACGGCCACGCAATGCAAACCGCCAAGGACCAGTCGCAATTCGGCCAGGGCGATATCCGCGGCGTACTCGCACCCGAGGCCGCCAACAATGCGCTGCGCGGCGGCGCCTTGATCCCCACCGTGACGATGGGCATCCCCGGCAGCGTCGGCACGGCCGTATTGATGGGCGCGCTCATCATGCTCGGTCTGCGCCCCGGCCCGGCGATGCTGGCGGAAAATCTCGACATAACCTTCAGCTTCGTCTGGATGATCGCTTTTGCGAGTGTCATCGCAACCCTTATCCTTCTCGCCACCGTCGAGCAGGTAGTGAAAGTGGCGATGATGCCCGCTCAGCTCATCGTGCCCGGCGTGCTGTTATTCATCTATATGGGCGCATGGCTGGGCGGCTCGTCGATCGGTGACTGGATCAGCTGTACGGCCTTCGGCGTCTTAGGATTCGCGATGAAGCGCGGCGGCTGGCCACGACCGCCGGTCATACTCGCGCTCGTCCTCGGCGGAATATTGGAGGGATACTTTCAAATCAGCATGCGCGTCCATCAGGGACTCGGCTGGCTGAGTCGTCCGATCGTGCTCGGACTCATCGTCGTGATCATCGTCACGTTGATTTTTGCTGCCCGCGGCATCGCCAGACAAAAGAGGTCCGGCAAGCCCGCCGCTGGAGAGGGCTCAGCGAGCAACCCGACGTTGTCGTTATTGCTGTCCGCGGGGCTGTGCGCCCTGTTTATCTGGGCAGGCTTGACCTCCCTGCAATGGCCGCCACCCGTCAGACAGCCGCCGCTGCTGGTCGCCATACCGGGCGCGATCTTGGCGGGCATTGTTGCGATTCGTGATCTGCTGCAGTTGCTCGCTGAGAAAAACGCCGCGGGTGGCTGGCAGATCACACTGCAGAAGGCTTACGAAGATGCCTGGCTCGCTAAAGCGATACCGTTCTTCGGCTATCTCATAGGCATTATCCTCGTGACGCTGGTCGCGGGTCAGAAGATCGCCCTACCCTTGTTCATCGGTATCTATCTGTTGCGGTGGGGCGGTTACCGCAAGCGCTTCGCCCTTGCCTATGCGCTCGCTGGATGGCTCATCGTCGTGTTCTTTTACGGCGAAGTCATGGGACTGTTATTTCATCCCTCGTATCTGGAGCTCTGGCTCCGGTCTTCCCTTCCGGATGGGATACCCGCCTGGCTGATCGTGTAGGCGTTTTAGTCCCGCAAATCCTCGTCCTTGAGCTCGACGCAATCATAGGGGTCGAACGGGACGTCTGAGAGATAGACGGTGCCCTGCCCGGTGAACTGGCCGTTGAAGTAGAGCGGATCCTCAACGACGTGCGATCGATTCAGCGCCTGGGTTGCTGCGTCATAGGAAAACCGCTCGACGCTGTGGAGCGCATTACTATGCTTGACGACCCCTTCACGTCCGACAACGATGAATCCCTCTGCGAATCCGATCGTATCGACCACCAGCACGTCCTCCTCCCAACGGCCGATCGAATGACCGGCCCGAGTCGGCGTGATATCGACGGGATGCTCCTCCAGATTCATGTGGATGGTCCGAACGATATCCATGAACCCATACTTCAGTGTGATCGTCTCCTCGGTCTGGATAATTTCGTTGATGTGCCGGTCGAACGTCCAGTCAAAGAAGATGTTCACAGGCATGCAATAGAAACGAGGGTTGTCCACTTGATGGCTGACTCCCTCGATAGCTTTGCGACCTGCTGCTGTCAGTTCGAAATCCGGTCCGGGGATCATTTCCGGACCTCGGCCGGGACCCGCGTCGTCGAGCCCGGTACCGCCGGCGGGACGGCGTTGCACGGCCGCCCAGGCACCGGCCAGATTGAATTGTCCGTCAGCCAGCCGGAGAGGCCGCGTCGGCGGCGCAACGACTTCTCTGCGTTGACCGTACCGATCCAACACGCTGCCGTCCGCGAGAACCACCGACCTCAGTGCGCAGGCATGCTCTTCGCGACGACCCTGGTCGCCGGTCACCGTGATGGTGCCGCCGATCCCGAATAGATCCTCGGTCCAACCCGAACGCCGCAGCAGCGAACCGGCTTGCAACTCGCAGCGCCAGGGAACAGTGCCGCCATTCGCATCGGTTACATCAAAGTAGACGTACCCGTGCGGATTGACGAACCGAATATCGGTGACAACGCCGGTGACTTCCATCGGCTGCGACCGGTCGAATTGTCCCGGTCCATGGTGCGCATCAGCTGCGCCGCACACGGCCAAACACATCGCATACGCGTAGTACTTCACGGGAGCCTCCTCAGAACCGGAACGCGATCACGCATTGAGACCGTTTAGTAAGCGTTATTGCGCGCAATTTGCGCCTTGATGTATGCCTGAACCTCGGGCGTCACGTCAGCGGTGGCCGCCAGAATGCTCGCCGCGCGCTCGTACCCAACCGCATCCGGTGCGTAGCTTAAGATACGTACCGCTTCCTCTATAAAGGCGGTGGTCTGCATCATCGGCTCGATGACCTCGCGAAACGTCTCTACGGCCTCCGGGTCCATACGCGGCGGCCCCAAAAAGACGTGCTGCATGGTCTGATCGATCTCGATCATCGTCACGATCGCATCCCAATTCGCGCCCGATGGCGGCGTGCCGTAGATCTCCTCGTACAGCTCATCCACGGTCGGAATATCCGGGACCAGTGGGCTCTTGACGAGCTGTCCGTCGGCGGTGAGCTGCGGCAAGCTAAACAACGGCGCATTGAGGTCCCGCTGGGCCAACAGGGGCACGGCTTCGTTCAGATAGGCATGGGCCGCGTCCGTGGCCATGTTGACCTCGCCGCTGAGCACGGCGGCCCGAATCCGGCCGCTACCGGGATAACCGCCGACAAAATGGTACTTCACACCAATGAGGTCCAGAGCCATCGTGCTGGCGATCATGCGGCCGTGTTCGGCGGAGATGCCACCGAAGATCAAATTTTCCGCACGCAGCACATCGCTGGGTGTCTGGATACCACCCGCCAGCATGTCTTTGCGAACGTAGGTCACGAGCGGGGCCAGTTGCGCCCCACCCAGCACGGTAAATTGGGAGTATTTGAATGAGTGTCCCGGAAATTCGAGCAGTTCACCGAGAGACGAGCGCGGGCCATAGTAAACGAACGTGCCATCCTTGGGCGCCTTCAACAGCACATAGATATGTGCCGACATCATCGAGGCGCCGGGCATATTCCGAACGATAACCGTCGGATTACCCTCGAGATTGAGCTCGAGATGCTTGGCCATCAGCCGTCCGACGGTCGTACCGCCGGCGGACGCGTCCAGCCCCATGATCAGCGTGATCGTCTCGCCCTCGTAGTAGCCATCCGCACGGGCGAGATTCAAGATCGAGCCGGAAACGACAGCAAGCATCAAGGCCGCTGTGCCAAATGACGCAAACCACCGCGTCGGTCGTTGGTTCTCGCTATTTTTCATAACCAAATTGTCTCCCAAGACTCAAGGTAAGCACAAGCCCATATCTGTCATGATCGGCTTAGGCGCGCCCACCGATCTTGCTGTCAGGGCGCGCGATCGTGAAGGACTTATCCACGACAGCATAATCCATGTAGCCCAAGCGAGAAACGGGTTTCAGACGTGCCGTATCGACATAACCGTCGGTTAACGCATGATCGGCGATATGCACGCCGACTACCTCACCGATCACCATCCGGGTTCGTGAACCGTCACCCGCGGACGGTAACTCGATCACCTTCCAGGTCCGGCACTCGAGGTTAATGGGTGCTTCGGCGACTCGCGACGGCTTGATCAAAACCGACGGCGCTTTCGTCAGTCCGGCAATCTCGAACTCATCGCTAGACCGCTCGACGTGACCGGAGCTTAGATTCATCGCTTCGCGGTTGTCCCAAGTCGCCATGTTGTAAACGAACTCACCGGTGAGTTCAGCATTTAGCGCACTGTCCTTGATATCGCCGTCTTTGTGACGACCGCTGCAGCTGAACATGACCATCGGCGGCGTTATGCTGACGAGATTGGAATGACTGAACGGCGCGAGGTTCGCGACACCATCCTCGCTGAGGGTCGAGATCCAGGCGATCGGCCGGGGTACGACGCAGGCATTAAACGGGTTGCGCGGCAACCCGTGGCCGTCCTTGGGTTCATAGAACATAGTCAGCTTCCTTTAATGACAGCGCAAGTCCTAAGCGGGTCAGATACCCCACACGGTTTTGACTGCGATTCTAGAGAAAAACGCCAATACACCCAACAGCACAACCGAGGTGATCGGCCGACTCTTAAAACGCTCGCCCACCCAGGCCGCGCGACCGTTGAGGATCAACAGCGCCAGCGCAAGGAACGGAAAGAACAGCGCACCGGAAACCGTATAAATTTTTTGCACCTGCTGGAAACCCATGAACAGGCCGATCATCGGGACGAGTGCGATTAACACGAGGAATGACCGGTAGGGTAGCGCCTGGGTGTCGACACGAGCGGGTTGCGATCGCGCCGGGCCCCGTCGCGTGAGCCGCCAGCAATCGGCGAAAAGATAGGGCACCGCCTGCCAAACGCCTAGCAGACTGCTGAATACCGTGCCCCAGGCGCCGATCAGGAACATCCACTTACCGACCGGACCGATGGGCCCTTCAAGCGCTTCCGCCAGCTCGACGAGTAACGTGGCACCTGCCCCTTCGATCTGAACATGACTGCCGACGATGACCATGGCGATACCAAACACCGCCGTCATCGCATAACCCACGCCCAGATCGACGCGGCAGATCCACAGATCTTCGACACCCGTCCTGCCTTCCTCGCGGATCCAGTAGCCGTAGCACAGCACGGTCAGCGTACCGCCCACGCCACCGATCAGCGCCACGGTCCAGACAAGGCTGTCGCCACTCAACTCAGCGATATTCGGCACAAAGAGCCCCCGCAGCACCTCGCCCGTACCAGGCCAGAGCCGTAGTGCGGTCAGCACGACGGTGACGAACATGACGCTGATAGACACTCGCATCACTTTCTCGAAGAGCCGGTAGCCGCCGCGAGAGACGAGTACCAGGCCGACCACGCTGGACAGAATGCCGAAGAAGATCTTGCCGTGGACGGGATCGTCGAATACCGGAAAGAGCGCATGCATAGCGACACCGCAAGCGCTGATCTGTGCCGCCCCGACGAAGAATGACCAGACAAAGAGATACGGGAGAAAGACCCAGATCACGCCGGGGCCCAAGTGATGCGCCACGCCCTCGAGGAAGCTGTCGCCGGTGGCTAGCTGCCAACGCGCCAACCCTTCGGTAACGACGAATTTCATGAACGCGCCGACGAGCACGGCCCACAGAACCGCCGTGCCCACGATACTGCCGGCAAAGGATCCGGTAGCGAGATCGCCGCCACCGACACCGGTGGCGGCCAGGAGCAAGCCCGGGCCGATAGCCGCAAACATCAGGCCGGGTGATTTCTTTTTGGGAGCGCTCAGCCTAGTGGTCCAACAAGGCTACTATTTCAGGTCGTCATGCCCGTAGCCCTAGAGGCCGGAATCAACGTCGATGTTCTCCGGTTGGATATCGAGTCCTGACGCCTTGGCTTGTTCCTGCAACAGCACCGAGAAATCGACGTCCGTGTAGCCTGCATCAATTGCTCGTTGCACCATATCCCGCGTTGCCGATGTGACCGGCAACTCGACGCCCAGATTTTCGCCGGCCTTCAAGCCCAGGTCGAGATCCTTGCGCAGCAGGATCGGCGTAAAGGTCGGCGTCAGATCGAGATTCACAAACGAATGAGTCTTGTAGCGCGAGAACATCGATCCCATGACGCTGTTGTTGATGAATTCCAGCGTATCGTGGCGTGCCACACCGCCCTTCTCGGCCAGGACCGTGATCTCAGCGAGGCACTGAGTCACGACACCCAGCAGCAAGTTGTGGCAGATTTTCACCATCCGCGCGAGTTCACCTTCACCGACGTACGTCACGCCGCGACCGACCTGATTCAGAAACGGCTCAGCCATCTCGAACGCGGCGCGCGGGCCCGAAGTCACGATCGTGAGCTTACCGGCTTTGACCACCTTGCCATTGCCGCTGACCGGCGAGGCCAACATGTCGATCCCGATCTCCGCGGCGCGCGCGCGTATGTCGGCCGACGCGATCTCGGAGATACTGGAACAGTCGATCAGAAGTTTCGGCTTGGCCTCCGCTGTAAATACGCCGTTCTCGCCAAACGTCACGGCAACGAGATCGTCGGACGTCGATACCATCGTAAAGATAATGTCGCGATCGGCGAGATCCTTCGGTGAGTCAACAATCTTGCCGCCGGCTGCCTCAAGCGGCTCTGCCTTACTTCGGGTGCGGTTGTAAATGGATACATCACAACCCGCATCGAGCAGGCGTTTCGCCATCGGGAAACCCATACGCCCGACGCCGATCCAGCCCACCGTATGGTCTGTTAAATTTGCCACGTTTGCTCCTCCAAATGCTTGTTTTAATAGGCTGCAATCGTTTGCATAGAATACGGGACGGGACACCCCATTGCAACCCGGCCGGCGTCATTCTCCGGCCGAATCGGTCGCCTTGTTTGGCTATTCTCTGACGCCTATGATCCTTAGGATGCTGAAAACCCGGGCGAATATCAAAGACGTCGCGAGCCGCGCGGGTGTGCATCCGTCGACCGTCTCCCGCGTTCTCAACCCGGCGACACGTTCCATGGTCTCCGAGAGTCTGGCACGGGAGATCGTCCGGATCGCAGATGAACTCGGCTATCGTCGCAACGCGCTCGCATCGGGGTTACGGACGCGACGAACATTCACCGTCGGCGTCATCATCCCTGATCTGACCAACCCGGTCTTTCCGCCGATCGTGCGCGGCGTCGAGCACACGCTCGACGGCGAAGGCTATATCGCCATACTCGCCGACTCGGGAAGTAAACGGCGCAGCGAAAAGGCGCTGATCGAGAACATGACGGCCCGTCAGGTCGACGGCCTGATCCTGGCCGCGGCGAATCGAAAGGATCCGCTCGTCGATCAGGTTATCGAACAGGGCATCCCATTGGTCCTGGTCAATCGTACCGTCGATAAACACAACGTCACGGCGGTCATCAACGATGACGAGCTCGGCATCGACTTGGCCGTCGGGCATCTGGTCGGACTCGGGCACCGTCAAATCGCTTATATCGGCGGCCCACAACGCACGTCGACGGGTTACGCCCGCTACCGCGCGTTTCTGAAGACGGCGAAGAAAGCCGGGATCAAGCTCGACCGTGACTTGATCATCAACGCCCGGGAATTTACGGAGACCGCCGGACAGGCCGCGTTTCACGAGCTCATCAAGACAGGTAAGCACTTCACGGCGGTGCTCAGCGCCAATGACCTGCTGGCGCTCGGCTGTTACGACGCGCTCGAGGAACTCGGCCTGCGCTGCCCTGAGGACATTTCCGTTACCGGATTCAACGACATGCCCTACGTGGATCGCTTCGCCCCCCCGTTGACCACGCTGCATATTCCGCACGATGAACTCGGCGTGCAGGCCGCCACGTTGCTGCTGGAACGCATCGAGAATCCGGATACGCCGACGAAGCAGCTGCGCCTGGAGCCGCGCCTGATCGTCCGAGGCTCGACCGCGGTACCGTCCGCCTGACTAAAACTGTCGCGCCCAGTCGGTTTGCTCGAGCAACTCGCGGAGTCGCGCCAGGAAGGCCGCCGAATAGGCGCCGTCGACCGCACGATGATCGAAGGACTGGGCCAAAATCCCGACCTGTCGAATCGCGAGGGCGTCGCCAGCCGGCCCTTCGATGACCACCGGTCGTTTCCGGATTCCGTCCATGGAGAGAATCGCCACCTGCGGCTGATTGATGATTGGTGCGGTAATGAGCGTACCGAACGTGCCCGAGTTGGAGATCGTATAGGTGCCGCCGGCAAAGTCATCGGCCGTTAAGTCACCGTTGCGCGCCCGCTGAGAAACGTCTCTGACTTTGTGTGACAACTCCGGTACCGACAGTGCGTCCGCCGATGCGATAACCGGGGCGACCAACCCCTCGGGACCAAGATCCACGGCGATGGCGAGATTGATCTGAGCATGCAGGACCAAGCTATCGTCCTCGACACTGGCGTTGAGATGCGGAAACTCCCCGAGCGCCAGACAGACGGCGTGACCGATGAATGGCAGATAGGTCAGTGAGTAATTGTGCTGCTCGCGCCACGCATCGCGTATGGACTCGCGTGCGCGGTTAACTTGAGAAAAGTCCACTTCCACAGCCTGCAACACGTGCGGGCTCGTCGCCATCGAGCGAACCATGTGCTCTGCGGTCACGCGCTGAATGCGGTTGAACGGCACACGCCGGCCACCAGCGACAGTCGCACTGATCGGGCTGGGCATCCGGCGCGTCTTGTCCTGACTCGCCGCGATGACCGCGAGGACGTCGGCGCGCGTAATACGGCCGTCCCGGCCGCTACCGCTGAGCTGGCTCGGCTCCAGATCATGTTCCTTCAATAGACGCCGCACGACCGGCGACAAACGTTGGCCTCCGGATCGCTCCACGGCGCGTGACTTGGCCTTCGCTATAGGCACGACATCCGCTTGCGGAACTGCTGCGGACTCCGGTTCGTCTTGCTCGTCGTCCCCATGACCGTCATCGATCACTGCAAGGACAGTGCCCACATCCACGGTCTTACCCGCGGCAACGAGAATCTGCGTCAGTACACCAGCCGCCGCTGCAGGAAGTTCAATAGCGGCCTTATCGGTCTCTACATCGGCAAGAATTTCATCGATCTCGACTTGGTCACCCGCCTGTTTGTACCAGACGGCGACCGTGCCCTCTGCCACCGTCTCACCAAGCTGCGGCATGAGGACCTTCATGCGCAGCTACCACTCCACCGCGATGTACTTCATCTCCATATATTCCATCATGCCCTCGTGCGATCCTTCGCGACCCAGACCGCTCTGCTTCATTCCGCCGAAAGGCGCCGCGGGATCCGAAACCAGACCACGATTGAGCCCGATCATGCCGGCATCCAGGCGCTCGGAGATCGCCATACCCCGGCCGATATCTTGCGTGTACAGATAGGAGACGAGGCCGTACTCGGTATCGTTTGCCTGCGCGATCACTTCATCATCATCGCTGAAAGACAGGATCGGCGCCACGGGCCCAAAGACTTCCTCGCGCAGAATATCGGCGTCAGCGGGCACGTTGCCGAGCACCGTCGGTGGGTAGTAGTAGCCCGTGCGCTGCAACGGCGCACCTCCGGTCAGCACCTCGGATCCTTTCGCCTTTGCGTCCTGAACCAAGCGATCCATATCCTTGATCGCCCACTCGTTGATCATGGGTCCCAACTCGACGCCGGATTCATGACCCGGACCGACTTTGAACGCCGCCATCGCGGCTGTGAATTTATCGGTGAATTCCTGGTAGACGCGTTCGTGCGCATAGAAGCGATTTGCCGCCGTACACGCTTCGCCGCCGTTTCGCATTTTCGCGATCATCGCTCCCGCTACTGCGGCGTCGATATCCGCATCCTCGAACACGAGAAACGGCGCGTTACCGCCCAGCTCCATCGAGCAGTTGACGACACAATCAGCGGCTTCTTTTAACAGCGCCCGACCCACCTCGGTGGAACCGGTAAAGGACAGCTTGCGCGTCAGCGGATGGTGCAACATCGCGCCGACGACCTCGCCGGAACGGCGCGACGGCACAACGTTCATGACGCCCGGCGGAACCCCGGCCTCGGTCAATATTTCCGCTACCAGTAGCGCGGTCAGCGGAGTATCGGAGGCTGGCTTCAGAATAACGGCGCAACCCGCGGCGATGGCCGGCGCGATCTTACGGGTCGCCATCGCGGCCGGATAATTCCATGGCGTCACCAGGACACTAACCCCAATGGGTTGCTGCATGACAACGATCTTATTGCCGCCGGCCGGCGACGTCAGGATCTCACCGTAATTGCGAACGGCCTCTTCTGCATACCAGCGAAAGAACTCGATTGCATAGCTCGTCTCGCCAACGGCATCGGGCATCGCCTTGCCATTCTCACGAACGATGTATGTGGCGATTTCATCCTTACGGTCGCGCAGAAGTTCCCAGGCCTTTCTGAGAATCTCGGCGCGCTCGCGCGGTGCGCGCTGCGCCCATTTCTTACCCGCGACAGCGGCAATCTCAACGGCGTCGGTGACATCGTCGACCGTAGCGCTCGAAACTTCCGCAATCGTCTGCTCGGTCGACGGGTCAATGATTGGAAAGGTTGCGCCATCCGATGCCGGGCGCCACTGGCCACCGATAAAGAGCTCTGTCCGCATACTCAATGATCCCTGTGCGTGCTCAGTTTCGCCATGCGACGCCTCCATCTGCCCACAGATCGATCTTGGCAATGTCTTCGTCGGGCGGTGGTGAATTTCGCGCGATCTCCGTCGCTTCGTCCACTTCCGCCTGCGCAGCGTTCTCGAGTTCCACGAGGGTCCCCTCCTCAACGTCCACCGCAAGCAGACGCTCGCGATAAAGTATCAGCGGGTCGCGCGCCAGCCAAGCCGCAACTTCATCGTCGGGCCGATACTTGCCGGGGTCGGCACGGGAGTGGCCGCCGTGCCGGTAGGTTTTCGCTTCGATCAAGCTCGGCCCACCACCGCGACGAGCCTGATCGATTGCCCGCCTGGCTGTCTGATAGACGAGTTCGACGTCATTGCCGTCGATCAGCACGGGTTCGAGTCCATACGCACCGGCACGATCGGCGGCCGGATGCTCGACGGCCGTCACCTGATCGATAGCGGTGTACTCCATATAAAGGTTGTTCTCACAAACAAATACGACCGGTAGTTTCCAGATCGCAGCAAAATTCAGGGCCTCATGGAACGCGCCGATGTTGGTCGTACCGTCACCGAAGAAACACACGGCTACCTGACCGGTACCACGATACTGAGCCGACCACGCAGCGCCCGTCGCAATCGGAAGGTGGGCACCGACAATGGCATAAGACCCCATGGCACCGTGTTCGACACTGGTTAAGTGCATGGAGCCGCCCTTGCCACGCATGAGGCCGCAGGTCCTGCCCATGAGTTCACCGAGGATGCCGGTCATGGAGGCTCCCCTCAAGAGTGTGTGGTTGTGCCCGCGGTAGGTGCAGAACATGTAGTCGTCCGGTCGCATAGCGTGGCCGACGCCTGCAGCTATTGCCTCCTGCCCAAGCGAAAGATGACTCGTCCCCTTGACGAGATTCTGCATGAACAAATCGTAGGCACGCTTCTCCATGTAGCGCGCCCGGAGCATGGCTCGATACAGCGCCAAACGAGTTTCCAGGTCGAGCGGCGAGAGGGCGCGGATGGTTCCCGTACCCATCGCTACGTTTCCCTCGTGTTCCTGCGTCACGACTGTCGCCCTGATACTTCGCCTAGTGGCCCAACAAGGTAAGTTTGATGGATCACTAGTACTGGTTCGCGATAAATAATTCTTTTGACGGGAAGAGCGTGATCACTCTACAGCCGTCGGGCGTCACGACCACCTCTTCTTCGATTCGCGCGGCACCATTACCGTCCGCGGCAGGACAATAGGTCTCCAGCGCGAAAACCATGCCTTCGTGAAGCTCGACCGGATAGTCCAGCGAGTTGAGGCGGCTGATGATCGGTCGCTCGTGCAAGGCTAACCCTAAGCCGTGCCCGAACTGCAGGCCGAACGCCTCCATCTCATTCGCGAAACCGAACTCCGGCGCTTTGGGCCAGAGTTTAGCGATCTGGTCGGTCGTCACACCAGGCTTAACGATATCGATGGCGACGTCGATCCACTCGCGCGCCTGCCGATAAGCGTCCTCTTGAGCCGGTGTCGACGAACCGACGTTCAGCGTACGGTAGTAACAGGTGCGATAACCCATGTAGGACTGGATCACGTCGAAGAACGCCTGGTCACCGGGACGGTACATCCGGTCGGTAAAATTATGCGGATGCGGACTACAGCGTTCCCCGGCCACCGCGTTAATCGCCTCGACGTCGTCCGAACCGGCATCGTAGAGTTGCTTGTTGGCAAGGGCGACCAGCTCATTCTCGCGTACGCCCGGCTTGAGCGCCTCGGCGATGACCTGATAGGTGCCGTCGACCATCGAGGCGGCGGTGTTCAGCAGCACGATCTCGTCCATGCTCTTGATCTGACGCGCATCCAGCATGATCTGTTGGCCGTCGCGTACTTCAATACCTGCCGCCTGCAGTGCGAACATCATCGGTGGTTCGCAGATATCCACGCCGATCGGCATGCCGGCGACCCCCTCGACCTTCAATAGCTGGGCGATCTCTTCAGCCGCCCGTCTGAACAGGCCGGCTTCTTCCGCGACCGAGCCTCGCAGCCCGAGCATGCCCGCTCTGCAGCGATCCGGCTTAAGCCACGGCGAGAACAGCCGATGGTGCGTGGCTGCGGAACCGAAGTCCCAGAGATAGGGCTCCGCCGTGCCGGTTAACAAGGCATAACGACAGATCTTGTCCCGCGCCCATTCACCAATGACGCTGCTGGTGATGTAGCGAATATTATTGGTGTCGAAGCACAACACGGCCCCGAGGCCTGAGTTCTCGAGAGCCCATCGAGTACGCGCGATGCGGTAGCGGCGCAGACGGTCGAAGTTGACGCGTTCCTCAAAATCCACATTCATGCGGCCCGGCGAGGCAATCGGGCGATCCCAGTTCCAGTGGGTCGCCATGTCATCCGCCGCTTGTATCGGCGATTGTTCGGATGTGGCCATGATGAATCGTCTCCCGGGTAAGCTGCTCGTTTACTTAAAGTTAATGGCTGTGGTTATGCGGCCGATGCGAGTGGCCGCCGTGGCTTCGGCCTAACGCGGCAGCAGGCCTGCCCGTCGCCTGCGTCAGTGCCGCCGTAGCGCAACCGCACGGCGTCGCTGCTGCCAAGGACTTGTTCACTTTGGTGCTGCGCCGCAGCGGTTTACGCTTGATGCCCAGGCCGCCCGTGATGACCCGGCGAACGCGCTCGCCGGTCTGTGGATGCCGCGCCAGCGGTTCGTCGGTCATGCGTTGCACCACTTCGAAACGTTCCGGGGCGCTGCCGTCGGTCGGTCTGGACTCGTAGAGATAGGTTGGCATGCGGTCTCCAATCCAGAATTATGCAATCGTTTGCAGAACCAGTTATGGTAGTTAATTCGAGGCTCATCCACAACACCAGGGGCGCCGGACAGCGTGGACGACGGCCACAATATTCTAGCCTAAATCGGCCCCTATCCCGAACCTGCTCGACAACCGCCAGTCAAAGGAGGTACGGTCCAGACTACACCGCGCCGGGACCGACAAGCCCGTTAACAGGGCATACGAATGACGTCTCGCGACTCGGGCTAAACGCCCGAAGAATCGATGACGCGTTCCTGACAGAACCGCCCGTCAGTTCGAAAAGGGAATGAAATTATGGCCAACTTTACCGTCAACGGAGAAGCATTCGAAGTCGATGCCGATCCCAACACGCCTCTGCTTTGGATTATCAGAGAACACCTGAAGATCACGGGAACGAAGTTCGGCTGCGGAGTCGGCCAATGCGGCGCGTGCACGGTTCATATCGACGGCGCCGCCACGTACTCATGCCTGACCCCGGTCTCGGCCGTTGAAGGCCGCGAGATCACGACGATCGAAGGCCTCTCAGCAGATGGCTCTCACCCGTTACAAACAGCGTGGGTCGCGGAACAGGTACCGCAGTGCGGCTACTGCCAATCCGGCCAGATCATGCGCGCCGCCGACCTCCTCGCCAACAACCCGAATCCTAGCCGCGCGGAGATCATCGCCCATATGAGTACTAATATCTGCCGGTGCGGCACCTATAGCCGAATCATTAGCGCTATCGAGCGTGCAGCGCGGGAGGCCTAAGATGAAGGAACAAGTTCCAACGCCGGCCATCGGTGCGAACCGTCGAGAATTTTTACAGGGTGTCGGGGGACTGACGCTCGTCATCAGTTCGACAGGGTTGATCACCGCTTGCAGCACCGATGAGGCTGAGCGGCTCGCCCGCAGTGAGGGCACGGATCTCACCGCGAATATCTGGGTGACGATCGGCACCGACGACACCGTCACGATTCAATATCCCGCGACGGAGATGGGTCAGGGCACTTCCACCGCATTGCCGCTGATACTTGCCGACGAGTTGGACGCCGACTGGGACAAGGTCAAAATCGAGACTGTCGCGGTCCACGATGAAGCGTACGGCAATCCGTTCTTTCAGAATATGCTCTACACCGCGGGCAGTCTGACCGTGCAAGCCTACTTCGAGCGGATACGCCTCGCGGGTGCACAGGCCCGGAAGCTGCTCGTCGAATCCGCCGCAGCCCGGTGGGGCGTACCGGTTACCGAGCTCGAGACCGAGCCGAGTGTCGTCATCCACGCGGCCTCGGGGCAGCGTTTGAGCTACGGCGAGATCGCTAGTTTCACCGAAGTCCCTGCGACACTCCCGGAAATCGCGGCTGACGAGCTCAAGCCCTTCGGCCAACATCGTTATCTCGGCAGCGATATCCCGAGACGTGACGTCCCGGCCAAAACCGATGGCAGCGCACAGTTCGGTATCGATGCACAGGTGCCGGGCATGGTCTATGCATCGATTCTGCATGCACCGGTGGAGGGCGAGGAAGCCCTGGAAGTGGACGACAGCGCCGCGCGTGCGATCGCCGGTGTGACCGACGTCATCCGGCTGCCATGGGGTGTGGCCGTCGTCGCCGAAACTTACGAGGCCAGCAAGTGGGGCAAAGAAGCCCTGGTGGTCACGTGGAGCGAAAACTCGCCTTTCAGACAGGCCGATCTCGAGACAGACCTCGAGCAGTACGTGCGCCAGGTCGAGGACTTGAGCTTGAGCGGCGTGGCGTGGCGGGCGGAGGGCGACATCACGGAAACGTTTGCCGGCGCAGCGCAGGTCGTGGAAGCGACTTACCAAAGCGACCCTGCTTACCACGCTCAAATCGAGCCAATGAATGCGACGGCGCATGTGACCGAGGACGGCAAGGCCGCCGAGCTATGGGTCAGCACGCAGACGCAGAGTTTGTCGATCCTCGGCGCCGCGGAGTTTCTCGAGACGACTCCGGACAAGATTACGCTGCACCCGATGTTTATCGGTGGCGGCTTCGGCCGGCGAACGCTACGCCGGCAGAAGTACGCCGAAGAAGCGCTGTACATTTCGCGGGAGATCGGCCTGCCAGTCAAGGTCATCTGGACCCGCGAAGACGACGTCAAGGAGGGAACATTCCGCAACGCGGCCGCCCAACTGATGCGCGCAGCATTCGACGCGGAGGGCCGACTGAGTGGCTGGCATCACCGTGTCGCGGCGCCGAAAGTGTTGGAATACATGAATCCGCCACGTTGGGAAGTCTCCGAAGGTAGAGACGTGATCGTGATGCTGGGTAGCGAGAGTTCCCGCTACGATATTCCTAATTTCCTGGCCGAACATATTTTGACCGAGCGGCGCTCACGTGTCTGCGCCTGGCGCGGGGTTTCAACAAGCTATACCAAGTTTGCAGCGGAGTCTTTTATCGATGAGTTGGCGGCGGCGAGAGACACGAATCCGTTGCAGTTCAGGATGGATCTGTGTCACAACGATCCGCGCGCGTTGAATGTGCTCGAAACCGTAGTTGAGATGGCCGACTGGTCTCGTCCGCGCGAAGACACGGCGCTGGGACTGTCGCTCGCCGGTTACGGTTCTACCTTCGGCGCCGGCATCGCCGAAGTCTCGGTCGATCGAATCACCGGGATCGTGACGGTACATAACTTCTGGTTGGCAGCAGACGCAGGCTATTTACTGCAGCCGTCGAACTCGGAGGCGCAACTTGAAGGCAATGTGATTTTTGGCATCAGCAACGCCCTCAAGGAACGCATCGACATCAAAGGCGGCATCGTGCAGCAGTCGAACTACTATGACTATCAGGTCATGCGTATGAACGAGATGCCGAATATCGAAGTCAGAGCGATCTCGACCGATAACCCACCGACCGGTATGGGAGAGATCGGCCTGGCGTCGGTCAGC
>SMWC01000061.1 GCA_004357505.1 Gammaproteobacteria bacterium
CGGACGCTCCAGCTCAATGATCCGCTCCAGCGTTCGCCAGTTAACAGGCTCGATATAGGTGGCATCGGCGCTCGCCGGATCGGTCATGATCGTGGCGGGGTTGGAGTTGACGAGAATGACCCGGTAACCCTCTTCCTGTAGCGCTTTGCAGGCCTGGGTACCGGAATAATCGAACTCGCACGCCTGACCGATGACGATCGGCCCGGCGCCGATAATCAGGACACTCTCGATGTCGTCTCGACGTGGCATATAGTTAATAGTAATTCTAGATTAACGTTATAACAGACTGTTATAAAGGGCTATTTATCGATCACTTTCGGCTGCTGGCGATAAGCTCGCATCTGCGTGAGGAACCGCTGGAACAACGGCAGCAGATCGTGTGGCCCCGGACTGGCTTCCGGATGGCCCTGGAATGAAAATGCCGCGCGGTCCAAGCGTTCGATGCCCTGGAGCGAGCCATCGAACAACGACCGATGCGTGGCGCGAACATTATCCGGCAGCGACTCTTCGTCAACCGCGAAGCCGTGGTTCTGGCTCGTAATCAACACCCGTTTGGTGTCGAGATCCATGACCGGGTGGTTCGCGCCGTGATGGCCGAATTTCATCTTCAATGTCTTCGCGCCACTGGCCAACGCAAGCAACTGGTGTCCGAGACAGATACCAAAGGTCGGCAGACCCGCATCCACAAGCGTCCTGATGGTCTTGATTGCGTAGTCACACGGTTCCGGATCCCCCGGACCGTTAGAGAGAAACACGCCATCGGGGTTTAAGGCCACCACTTCCTCGGCCGTCGTTTTGGCCGGCACGACCGTCAACCGGCAGTGAAGATCGGTAAGCACGCGCAGAATATTGCGCTTGATACCGAAATCGAACGCGACCACGTGAAACTCAGCCGAGCGGCTCGGCAGGAGAGCCTGGCGCTCAGGCCACAGACTGCCCTGGTTCCACTGGTAGGGCTCTGCAACCGTGACGAGCTGTGCCAGATCCATGCCCTTGAGACCTGGAAACTTCTTCGCCTCGGCGAGCGCCTCATCCGGATCCGGCTTGTCGTCAGCGATGATGCAGCCGGCCTGCGCACCCTGATCCCGAATCAAGCGCGTCAGTTTGCGCGTATCGATGTCCGCGATCGCCACGGTACGGCCACGCTCGAGGAAACTCGTGAGCGATGTCTCCGAGCGCCAGTTGCTGACCGTCAGCGAAAGATCCCTGATGATCAAGCCAGCCGCGTAGACCGTCTTCGACTCGAAGTCATCGGAAGTTGTGCCGACGTTACCGATATGGGGATAGGTCAGGGTCACAAGCTGACGAAAATACGATGGGTCGGTAAGGATCTCCTGATATCCCGTCATCGCGGTGTTGAACACCACTTCGCCGAGCGTCCGGCCGGGAATGCCAATGGACAGGCCGCGGAAGATCGTCCCGTCCTCGAGCGCTAGTATCGCCGCCTTCGCCACGCTGAGCCTCTGAAAAATTTGCGCCTTGCATAAACGAAGCGGGACAGCCGCAAGGCGCAGCTCATCCCGCAAAAGAACTTCAGCTACCGAGTCTCAGGCAGCTATTGTAGTCCGTCGCTGTGGCTAAGCAATGTTCCTATCGTTCGTCGTATTCAACTCGAGTACGTCCGCCATCGAATACAATCCCGGCGCTTGCCCAGCGACCCAGCGGGCGGCTTTAAGCGCACCGCGAGCGAAGCACTTACGATCGACCGCGTGATGCGACATTTCGATCGTCTCCTCTGGCGCCACAAACAGCACCGTATGATCGCCAACGATATTGCCGCCACGGATAACCGAAAATCCGATGGTACCGGGAACCCGAGGCCCGATTTGCCCGTGGCGACCGTGGATCGCTACTTCATCTAACTCACGGTTCTGTGCCTTCGCGACCGCTTCGCCCAGCGCCAGGGCCGTACCCGAGGGCGCGTCAACTTTGTTGCGGTGGTGTGCTTCGGTAATCTCCACATCGTAGTCGGGCCCGAGTGTCTTGGCCGCGCGGCCGACCAAATTCATGAAAACATTGATGCCGACACTCATATTGCGAGCGTATACCAGCGGGATGTCTCGAGACGCTTCGGCTATTGCATTCAGGTGCTTTTCTTCCAGCCCCGTCGTTCCGATAACCAGCGCCGTGCCATTCTCCACGCAAGCCCGCACGTTCGCGAGCGTAGCAGTAGGCAACGTGAAATCGATCGCGACATGCGCGTCGTGCAGCCCCTGCGCGCGATCATCGGTCAGCGGAACACCGACCGTAGGCAACCCGATGCTCTGCCCGACATCCTTCCCAATCGCAGGATCCGAAGTCTCGGTAATCGCACCGGAGATCTGTAGATCATCGGTTTCGGCGATACACTCCAGAACGGCTCGACCCATGCGCCCGGAGGCACCCAATACGGCTACTTTCAGCACGATCTAAGCTCCCATGCGCTCGAAAAATTTCTTGACCCCATCTACCCAGGAGCGCGCTCGTGGGCTGTGACGAGATCCGCCGGCCTGAATAGACACGTCGAACTCGCGCAGCAAACGCGTCTGCTCTTCGGTCAACTTGACGGGCGTCTCAATCTGGACCCGGCAGAACAAGTCGCCCACGCCGTTGACACGAACGGACTTGACGCCCTTGCCTCGCAAGCGGAATACGCGTCCGGACTGAGTCTCCGATGGAATCTTCAGCGCGACCTGACCGTTCAGCGTCGGCACCTCCACGGTACTGCCCAGAACCGCCGCAGCGAAACCGATCGGTACGTCGCAGCTTAAGTTTTGTCCATCCCGTTCAAAGATCCGGTGCGGCTTGACGGCGATGTCAACGTAGAGATCACCGGACGGACCGCCATTGCGGCCGGCCTCACCCTCATGTGCCAAGCGAATGCGATCACCGCTATCCACACCGGCAGGAACTTTCACGGCGAGCGTCTTCACTTTGTGCACCCGTCCGCGGCCGCTGCAAGTCCGGCAAGGTGTCTGAATGATGCTGCCCGTGCCCCGACAGGCAGGACAGGTCTGTTGAATCGAGAAGAACCCCTGTTGAACCCGGACCTGCCCGACCCCGGCGCACGTCGTGCAAGTCGTAGGCTCGGTGCCCGGCTCGGCGCCATTACCCTTACAGGTCTTACACTCGACCTGAGTCGGAACGTCTATATTGACCGATTCGCCGGCAACAGCCTGTTCGAGAGACAGCTCAAGCGAATAGCGGAGATCCGCGCCGCGAAAAACCTGGCTGCGGCTACGCCGCCCGCCACCGAAGATATCGCCGAAAACGTCACCGAAGACATCGCTGAATGCCTCTCCACTCGTACCGAAACCGGCATTTGCCTGGCTGGCTTCGACACCGGCATGACCGAACTGGTCGTAGGCGGCTCGTTGCTTCGGATTGGACAGTATCTCGTAGGCTTCCTTGGCCTCCTTGAACTTATTCTCGGCCTCCGGGTTATCCTGGTTACGGTCCGGGTGATACTTCATGGCCAGACGCCGGTAGGCCTTCTTCAGCTCCGCTTCCTGGGCGTCCTTGCCGCACCCCAGCACCTCGTAGTGATCCCGCTTGGCCATCGCCTGTCCTTTAACGCGACTGGAGGGCGCAGTGCGCTACGCCCTCCAGATCAATACTTTTTCTACCCGCTACGCAGGCCTCAGGCACTCTTTTGTTCGTCGTCGTCTTTGACCTCTTCAAACTCCGCATCAACGATGTTGTCGTCGCCTTCGGTCGCACCCGAACCCGTAGCATCGGTCCCGGCGCCTTCGGCCGCGGCCTGTTCCGCGTACAACCTCTGCGCCATACTAGCTGACGCCTCACTGAGCGCATTAACCTTGGCTTCGATAACTTCCTTGCTATCGCCTTTTACCGCTTCCTTGAGATCAGCCACCGCAGCTTCGATGTTCGCTCGCTCCTCAGCCTCGACTTTCTCGCCAAGTTCCCCGAGCGACTTTTCAGTTGCATGAAGTAGCGCATCACCCTGATTGCGTGTGTCAACGAGTTCGCGGAACTTCAGGTCATCTGCCACGTGCGCTTCCGCGTCGCTGATCATGCGCTTGATCTCCTCTTCGTCCAGGCCCGAAGAAGCTTTGATGACAATCTTCTGTTCCTTGCCCGTCGCCTTATCCTTGGCCGAGACATTGAGAATGCCGTTAGCGTCAATATCGAACGCTACCTCTACCTGGGGCAGCCCGCGCGGCGCCGACGGAATCTCCGCGAGGTCGAACCGACCTAATGACTTGTTGTCCTCGGCCCGTTCGCGTTCGCCCTGCAGCACGTGAATGGTGACTGCAGTCTGATTGTCTTCCGCGGTTGAGAACACCTGATTCGCTTTGGTGGGAATCGTCGTGTTTTTATCGATCAAGCGCGTCATGACACCACCGAGCGTCTCGATGCCCAGCGACAGCGGCGTGACATCCAACAACAAGACATCTTTCACGACACCGGAAAGCACACCGCCCTGGATCGCGGCGCCCACGGCAACGGCCTCGTCGGGATTGATGTCCTTACGCGGTTCCTGGCCGAAGAAGTTCGCAACCTCCTCCTGGACCTTGGGCATACGAGTTTGGCCACCGACGAGAATAACGTCATCGATATCAGCTACCTTCAAACCGGCGTCTGCCAGCGCCGTCTTACTCGGCACCAAGGTCCGCTCGATCAAATCCTCTATCAGGGACTCAAGCTTGGCTCGGCTCAAGTTGATATTGAGATGCTTCGGACCGTTGGAGTCCGCCGTGATGTAGGGCAGATTGACTTCCGTCTGCTGACGCGAGGACAGCTCCATTTTGGCCGTCTCAGACGCTTCTTTGAGTCGTTGCATCGCGAGCGGATCCTTGCGGATGTCAATACCGCTGTCCTTCTCAAATTCCGAGGAAAGGTAGTCGACAATTCGTTTGTCGAAATCTTCACCGCCCAAGAACGTGTCGCCATTCGTCGCCAGCACTTCGAACTGATGCTCACCATCAATCTCGGCAATCTCGATAATCGAGATGTCGAATGTGCCGCCGCCCAGATCATAGACCGCGATCTTCCGGTCACCGCGTTTTTTATCGAGACCGTAAGCCAAAGCGGCTGCCGTCGGCTCGTTGATGATTCGCTTGACCTCAAGGCCCGCGATTCGGCCGGCATCCTTCGTGGCCTGGCGCTGGGAGTCGTTAAAATAGGCCGGTACCGTGATGACCGCTTCCGTCACGCTCTCACCGAGGTAGTCCTCCGCGGTTTGCTTCATCTTCGAAAGCACTCTAGCGGCGACCTCGGGCGGTGCCATCTTGCCCGCCGACACTTCGACCCACGCGTCACCATTGTCTGCAGCGACAATGGCGTAAGGCACCATCTCGATGTCCTTCTGCACGACATCGTCTTTAAAACGCCTGCCGATCAGACGCTTGATAGCGGATAGCGTATTGGTCGGATTCGTAACAGCCTGACGCTTGGCGGTCTGCCCAACCAACACTTCGTCGTCTTTGGTGAAAGCGACGATGGAGGGAGTCGTTCGATCGCCCTCGCTGTTCTCGATCACTTTGGCTTTGTCGCCATCCATAACGGCGACACAGGAGTTTGTCGTACCCAAATCGATACCGATCACTCGTCCCATGGCTAAAAATCTCCCACAATCGTTATCTAGAAACTTGCTGTCCTAAATGGGGTGCCAACGAGCATTTTCAAGCCTTGAGCCCGATTGAAAGCCCCTTCCGGGGCGTCTAATCGTCACCCTCCGCTGCGGGAGCCTTGGAGACGATCACCCGGGCCGGCCGTAACAGCCGGTCGTGAATGAGATAGCCCTTCTGAATCACCGTTAGCACGGTATTCGGCTCGGCTGTAGCCGAAGGCTGCATTGTCATCGCCTCGTGCCGGGCCGGGTCGAAAGGTTCGCCCTCGGGATCGAACTCAGCGACACCAGCTTGCTCGAGGGCCGCATCCAGCAGCCGCAGTGTTGCGCGCTTACCTTCTCGAAGTGATTCGACATCCGTGTTGTCCGCAGCATCCGAGTCATCCGCGGCGGCTACACCAGCCTGAAGGCTGTCCCTGACCGGCAAGAGTGCCTGCGCCAATCGTTCCAGGCCGTATTTACGCGCATTCTCAAGCTCGCGCGCGCCCCGTTTGCGCAGATTCTCTAGTTCCGCAGCGACACGGAGATAGTTGTCGTGATTCTCCGCAGCCTCACGCTGCACACACTCGAGCTCGGACAGCGGCTCCTCGTCGACCTCGGCGGACTCGTCGACCTCGGCGGACTCGGCGGACTCGTCGACCTCGGCGGACTCGTCGACCTCGGCGGACTCGGCGTCTGGCGCCGCTTCGGTGTGCTCGGATTCCTGCGCTTCGGCTTTTTCGGCCGTAGGCGCAGTGGCCGGCTCATCACCCGGAACGTCGTGGTTCATGCAGATACTCCTCCCAGCGTCGAACTCCGTGTGCAGGAGCCAGCGGCACTAAAACACTCCGAATCGCGACAAGAGTGGGGGCTAGATTCTGGACTTCAAGGCGCTGGCCAGAAGCCTGGCCGTGACATCCACAATCGGGATGACCCGCTCATAGGCCATCCGGGTTGGTCCAATGACACCGAGAACCCCCATGGTGTCACCTTCCGTGGTGTAGGGCGCGGTCACGACGCTACACTCATCCAGCAACTGATACCCGGATTCCCGGCCGATGAATATCTGGACCCCATCCATGTGGAGACTTTGATCCAACAGATGCAGCACTTCGCGTTGCCGCCCAAATGCCTGGAACAGACGCTTAAGTTTGTCCATATCCGCCAGTCCCCCCAAGCCCATGAGATTCGTCTCACCCGCCACGACAAACTCCACCTCCGGCTCCTTGTCAGGGAATGCCTGTTGCGCCATCTCGATAGCGGAAATCATTAAGGTATTCATACTCTCGCGGGTCTCGCGAAGCTCCTTGAGAAGCTGTTTTCTTACTTGAGCAAGGTCGCGACCACCGAACTGCTCGGTCAGGTAATTACCGGCCTGCTGTAATTCTTCTTTGGTGAAGTCGCGGTTGACCTTGATGATCTTGTTCTGAACGTCGCGGTCATTCAGCACCAGGATTGCCAGGACCCGACGATCGGACAGCGGCAAGAACTCGATCTGACGCAGCGCTGTGTGCACCCGTCTCGGTACCGTCACCACGCCGGCGAGTTGGGTCACGGCGGACAATAGATTCGATGCGGACAACGCGAGTGCCTGAGGATCTGAGTCCTGCAAAGCCTCTTGGAACTGCTCTAGCTCCTCGCCTTTGGGCGGTTTTAGCTTCACGAGCGTGTCGACGAAAAAGCGGTACCCCTTGATCGTCGGCACCCGACCCGCCGAGGTATGCGGTGCCGCAACGAAGCCCAACGTTTCCAGATCGGCCATGACATTCCGGATCGTCGCCGGACTGAAGTCGAGCCGGGAATCCCGGGACAACGTCTCCGACCCGAGCGGCTGTCCGTCGCGAATATAGCGGTCTACCAGCACCTTCAACAGATGCTGAGCCCGTTCATTCGGAATTTCTTGCGGACTGATCCCCGGCATATTTCTGAGCCTCTATTTACTGAGTGCACAGGTATTGAGCACCAACACGCTAGCAACCACTTCCTGCGCCTGTCAAGAATGGACAACCGGCTTACCGATATTGCTGACCGTGGCTCCTAGGGGCCAAACTTCAGTACAATAACGGCCGGTAGAGTCAGCCGGTTCCGTATGACATCTCAATTCAAAAACGTCGGGTTATGGGGACGCCTCCATGAAGCAACCGTCGCCGAGCCTGCTGCTACGATCGTCTCGCACTTGCGCAGCCGGGAGATCGAGGTGTTTTTCCCTGAACAGGTAGGCATTCCTGCAGAAATCAGCGACGTGGCCTGTCTGCCGACGCACGATCTCCCAAAGGCCGTCGATTTGATAATCGCCATCGGCGGCGACGGCACCCTTTTGCACGCAGCGCGTGGCGTAGCCAAGCAGGGCGTGCCGCTACTCGGGATCAACCTGGGCAGATTAGGGTTCCTAACCGACATTTCCCCCGAGCACATGTTGGAGAAGATCGACGCCATCCTCTCGGGCGATTTTGTCGAAGAGAGCCGCTTGATGTTACAGGCTCAGATCACCGGAGAGGGTAGCAACAACGCAGCGATGCTGGCGCTGAACGATGTGGTCCTCAAAACCGGCCAAACAGGCCACATGCAGGATTTCACCACCTACGTGGATGGGGAGTACGTTAATACCCACGGCGGTGACGGGTTGATCGTCGCCACGGCCACCGGGTCTACCGCGTACGCGTTGTCCTGCGGGGGACCTATCATCCAACCAAACGTCGATGCTCTCGTCATCGTGCCGATCTGCCCTCACACCTTAAGCGATCGGCCACTCGTCGTCAGGGCGCAAAGCAAAATAGAGGTACGTGTACGGCCACGCCTCGACGATCGGCCGCAAGTCGCTTGTGATGGCGACAGCTTGGGCGAGATGAGCGTTGACGAAACGCTGCAAATTCAAGTAGCTGAGGAAACGGTGAAGCTGTTGCATCCGCGAGATCTCAGCTATTACGAGCAGTTGCGCTCCAAACTCAGTTGGGGACGGACCAATCGCTCATCACGCAATCCCGATGCCGGCTGATCCATGCTGAACCTGATCCGTATCAGGAATTACGCCATCATCGACGAGGTCGAACTCGAGTTCGAGCCGGGGTTCAGTGTCATGACCGGCGAGACCGGTGCTGGAAAGTCCATTCTCGTCGATGCGCTGGGACTGGCGTTAGGCGACCGTGCCGATGCCAGCATGGTACGGCAGGGCACAGACCGCGCAGAAATCAGCGTCTCATTCGACTGTCCGGACACGTACCCTGCAGCGGAGTGGCTGCGGAAACACGGCTTGGACCAAGAACAATGCTGCGTGATTCGCCGCGTGATCAGCGCCGAGGGCCGCTCGCGCGCCTTTATCAACTCTCATCCGGTGACCCTGCAAGACTTGCGTGACCTCGGTGAGCTGCTCGTGGATATCCACGGACAACACGCGCACCAGTCTCTCCTCCACCAGGGGGCACAGCGGCAAATCCTGGATCTCCATGGCGGGCATCAAGAGCTCGTCACGACCGTAGCTGACCACTTCACAACCTGGCGAACACTGGAGGAAGACCTCCAGGCGCGGCGCCAGGGCGACGAAGACCGGGAGGCGCAACTGGAATTACTCCGTTTCCAGATTACCGAACTGCAAACGCTCGGTCTGGAACAGGACGAACTTGAGCCGCTGAACACGGAGCGGAACCGCTTGAGCAATGTCGACCGGCTGACCCATGGGCTAAACGCCGCGCTTGATCAACTCTACGAAGCAGACGCGGTATCGGCCTATGCGCTGGTTGCAGCGGCGGCGAAGGAGCTGCAGAGCTTAAGCGAACTCGATCCCGGGCTCGTGGCGCCGAGCAGTCTTGTCGCCGAAGCGGAGATTCAGCTCAGTGAAGCTGCCGCCGACCTCGCCCGCTACCGCGATCGTCTGGAGCCCGATCCGGAGCGCCTCGAGTGGATCGACAGCCGCTTGAACAAGATTCGCGAACTCGCGCGCAAACACAAAACCGACGAGAACGCCCTCGCGAGTCTACACAGCAGGTTGCAGACGCGGTTCGATGAACTTGAGAAAAGCGGCGAATCGTTAGAACTGCTCGCGGAACGGACACAGATGGCCGAAGCTGCCTACTTCACGGCTGCCGGCGAGCTCTTCGAGGCCCGTGTAGCGAGCGGTGAGAAGCTGGCCGAACTCGTCTGCGCACAACTGCGCGATCTGGGTTTGCCCCACGGCCGCTTTCGTGTCGATCTGACGCAAAAGACGCGCGAACGTGCCGACGCGCACGGCCTGGAGCGAATCGAGTTCCAGGTCAGCCTCAATCCCGGCCAGGAGTTTGGAGCGCTATCCCGAGTTGCCTCCGGCGGCGAGTTATCACGAGTCAGCTTGGCACTGGAGGTGGTCGGTACTGGCGCGAGATCGGTTCCGACCATGGTTTTCGACGAGGTTGACGCAGGCATCGGCGGTGGCGTTGCGGAAATCGTTGGACGCCGGCTAGCGGAGCTTGCAATCAACCGGCAAGTCCTGTGCGTGACCCATCTTGCTCAGGTCGCGAGCCAGGGCCGCCACCACTACCGAGTCGTCAAGCTCACCGACGGTGTAACGGCTCGAACCAATGTCCGGGAATTAGGTGCGGAAGATCGCCTCGAAGAGCTCTCGAGGATGCTCGGCGGCGTAGAAATTACCGAGCGCACTCGAGCCCATGCCGAAGAGATGATGAGCCGCGCCGCAAAATGAAAATTCGCTGGATTACGTTAGTCTTCCTTACGACGAACGTATAGAACGAGGCTGTGATCCTCAATGGTATAGCCGTGCTTCTCGGCAATCTCGTTCTGCAGATCTTCGATTCTCTCGTCGTAGAATTCGATGACCTCCCCGGTCTTAAGACAGACCATATGATCGTGGTGGGGTCCGTCGGCCAGTTCGAAAACGGATGTGCCGCCCTCGAAGTTGTGTCGGGTCACCAGGCCGGCTTGCTCGAATTGCGTCAGCACGCGGTACACGGTCGCGAGACCGAACTCTTGCCCTGACACCAGCAGCGCCCTATAGACGGCCTCAGCGCTGAGATGGCGCTCGGCACTGGTCTCCAGGACTTCGAGGACTTTGAGCCTCGGAGACGTCACTTTTAGCCCTGCGTCGCGGAGATCCTGGCGTTCCACGTTCTACTCGCTCCTCGAGTGAGTTATGATGCGCGCCCCATTATCGCCTAGATTCATCCCGGTCCTCCAGCGTGACTGCAGCCATTATCCGCCCTTTCTCCACAGCCAGCATCCTGGCCGCGGCGGTGCTGTTGCTGAGCGCCTGTATCTATCGAATCGATATTCAGCAGGGCAACCTGCTGGAAGAGTCGGTCATCGCCCAGGTAGAGATCGGCATGACACGCAGCCAGGTACAGTTCCTGCTGGGTTCGCCCATGATCGCATCCATCTTTCATCGAGATCGCTGGGATTACACCTATTACTTTCAACAAGGTCGTTCGCAAGAGATCGAGCGTCGCTGGTTTATCGTCTATTTTGAAAACGATCGAGTGACTACTCTCGACAAGAATGCCGTAGCCGAACCGCCCGCCTGACTATTTATCCTGCCCGCTTTGCGGACGACCCATGACGCCACCGCTCGCGGCCAGGTTAGAGCGCATGGCGCGCGGATCCTGCTTCAACGGCCGGCAGATCTCTACCCGTTCTCGCGGGGCTAACAGCCTGTCTTCCTCCACGCGATCGCCGAACACCCCGAGTACGAGCGGGCCAGTTAGAATTTCGGGAAATTTCTCAAGGAGACCGGCACGCCGAACCGCCTCAACGGCTGTCAGGCCCGGGGTAAACGGAATACGGACCACGCGCTGAATTTCCGCTGTGGCGTAAACGACGTCAACCGTCTCGTCTTCGTCTTCGCTATCCCGTGTCGTCACGCACTTGTCCTCAGCGTTGTAACCACCTGTTGCAAACTACGGGCTAATCATACAGTGCCTCAGCCCGGGCGATAAACGCGCTGATCTGTGATCGGACCGCTTCTTCGAAGAACACGGCAAAGAGCATATTCAACGGTGTATGGGCGATTTCGAAGTCCAGTGTCAGGGTGACTTCGGAGCCACCGTCATGATGGTCGTCGAAAGTCCACGCTCCCTCGAGTGAGCTGAACGGCCCCTTGAGCAACTCTATCTCGATTCGGTGGGGTGCGTTCAAGCGGTTCCGGGTAGAAAACTGCTTGTACAGGCCGCCTAAGCCTACGTCCAACGTCGCCTCGACCAAGTCGTTTGTGCGGCGCTGAATTGTCGCACGCTGACACCAGGACAGAAACTCCGGGTAGCTGGCGATATCGTCCACCAACTCGAACATCTGGCTTGCGCTGTATCGAACTCGCGCATTACGACGAACCGTACGCATCCGAGCTCAGAAAAGACCTACGGCGTTGAGGAAAATTAAAACGACCGCAACCGGCGCGATGTATCGAGCGGCAAAACACCAGGCCCGGTATCCGGGTCCCGCCGCCGGATCCAACTCATCGGCACTGGAGTTCCGCGACATGACCCAGCCGGCGAAAAAGACGATTGCCAGACCACCAAGCGGCAGCATGATATTACTCGTCAGGAAATCCAGATTGTCGAATAGCGTTCTGCCGAAAAGACGAAAGTTTGCGAGCACGTTGAAGGAGCCGACGCTGAGGAAACCGAGGACCCATGTCGTCACGCCAACGAGCCCTGCGGCGCTGGTTCGGCGCAACTTAGCAGTCTCGATCAGCCAGGCGACCGCGGGCTCCATAAGACTGATCGCAGAAGTCCATGCTGCGAACGTCAGCAGGAGAAAAAACAGTACGGCGACGATGATGCCCCCGGGCATTTGTCCAAAAGCCAACGGCAAGGTTTGAAAGATTAGACCCGGCCCAGCAGCCGGGTCGAGCCCGTTCGCGAACACGATCGGGAAGATGACCAGACCGGCGACTATTGCAATGCCCGTGTCGGCACAGATCACGGCGACCGACGTCCGGGCAATCGACGCCCCAGCCGGAAGATACGCCCCGTATGCCATGACAGCGCCCATGCCGACGCTCAGGGTGAAAAATGCGTGGCCCAATGCCGCCAGCGCACCAGCCCGAGTCAGCTCCGAAAATTTCGGTTCGAACATAAACCGCAAGCCTTGAGCGAAATCACCGGCGATGATGCTGTAGCCCAGGAGCATCAGCAGCAACACAACCAGCGCAGGCATCAGGACGCGCACTGCACGCTCCAGTCCGCGCTCGACTCCCCTGGATACCACGACCGTCGTCATGACCATAAATAAGGTGTGCCAGAATCCCGTGGCAATCCAACTACCCGACAACCCGGAAAAAATCTCATCTACGCCCGCCGAGTCCACCTCGACGAAAGCACCTGATGCACTCTCGAAGATATAAGCGAGCGCCCAGCCCGCGATGACGCTGTAGTAAGAAAGGATGAGAAAGCCGGTGATCACGCCGGCGACACCGATGAGTCCCCAGTGCCGGCTACCGCCTTCCTCCTCGCCCAGCAACGCCATGGTCGCGATCGGGTTACGCCTACCACGCCGGCCAATCAGGATCTCGGCCATCATGATCGGCAGTCCGACCATGAAGACACAGAGCAAGTAGACTAGAACAAACGCGCCGCCGCCATTAACGCCGGCAATATAGGGAAACTTCCAGATATTGCCCAGACCGATCGCAGACCCCGACACTGCCAGAATAAAGGCGAAGCGCGACGACCACTGACCATGCAGAGAGGTACGGCGCTCAGGAACAGCTACAGCCATGACAGATTCCCTTAACAGTGATTTTTATTTTCGATTTTAGGATCATTGCATCATCATGGCCAGAAAGACCGGCAAACAATCGGCCTCCACCATCGCCGTGAACAAGAAGGCGCGGTTCAACTATTTCATCGAGGAACGATTCGAAGCGGGACTCGCGCTTAAAGGCTGGGAGGTCAAAAGTCTCAGAGCCGGCAAAGCGCAACTCACAGAGAGCTATGTCATCGTGCGCAACGGCGAGGTCTGGCTGCTCGGCGCTCACCTGACGCCCTTACTCTCGATGTCTACCCACATGCATGCCGATCCCACCAGAACAAGAAAATTGCTGTTGCACCGTAAACAGATAGATCGCCTCAGTGGTCTCGTGGATCGCAAAGGCTATACGTTGGTACCGCTGAAGTTGTATTGGGGGCATGGCAAAGCAAAGCTCGCGGTAGGACTAGCCAAAGGTAAGAAGCAATATGATAAGCGCGCCACCGAAAAGGATCGAGACTGGCAGCGGGACAAGGCCAGGACAATGAAGGCCGTCAACCGCTAGCTGACGTTAATCTACCGTTCGCCGCCTATGCCCTTGTAATGATGTGTCAGGAGCCTAAACTTCATCGGCTGGGGGCGATCGGCTTCGACGTGGGTCGCGAACCCTCAAGTGCATGCCGAGGGGCAGCTTACCTCGTAAATCCAACTGCAAACCTTATAGTTGCCAACGACGACAACTACGCCCTAGCTGCTTAAAAACCAGCCTAGTGCCTTCTGCCCGGTTCGTGCTTGTGCGTCCGGATCCAGGAGTCATCATCGCAAGCTCGCGGAATGGCA
>SMWC01000062.1 GCA_004357505.1 Gammaproteobacteria bacterium
AATTGGCTAACGGCCGGCGAGCTTAAACGAGTCGCAGGCCTGTTCATGCAACTCGGAGTAACCAAGCTGCGGCTTACCGGTGGAGAGCCGTTGCTACGCCGGGATATCATCGACATCGTCGCTAAGCTCAGCTCCTTGTCCGGCCTGGACGACCTGGCGCTGACAACCAACGGGGCGCTACTCGCCGAACGGGCGAGCGACTTGAAAGCTGCGGGACTTCGGCGCGTTACGGTCAGCATGGACAGCCTTGACGAGACTGTCTTCAGAGAGATGAGCGGTGGGCGCGGCGATATCCAAAACGTACTGGACGGTATTACAGCCGCCCAAAGCGCAGGCCTCAGCCCGATAAAACTCAATGTTGTCGTCCAGAAGGGCAAGAATGACCATACGGTAATGGAGTTGCTTGACCACGTTCGCGGCTCAGGGCTGATAGTGCGCTTCATCGAATATATGGACGTTGGCACGTTAAACGGCTGGAGTCTCGATGAGGTGGTTTCATCGCGGGAGCTCGTGGAAAAAATCTCGGCGCGGTGGCCGCTCCGGGCGCTGGATCGCAACTACTTCGGCGAAGTCGCTCAACGTTATGCGTTCGCGGACGGCCAGGGCGAGATCGGCTTTATCTCCTCTGTCAGTGAGCCCTTCTGCGGCTCTTGTCACCGAGCCCGGCTGTCAGCGGACGGCACGATCTATACTTGTCTTTTCGCCAGCGAAGGGATCAATCTCCGCGGTCCATTGCGCGGCGGGGCCAGCGACGCAGATCTCGTGGGGCTACTCCAGAACATCTGGCGGCAGCGGACGGATCGCTACAGTGAGCTTAGGCAGAAAAATACCGATGCGTCCCGCGAGACCCGTATCGAGATGTATAGGATAGGGGGCTGATGCTGACACACGTGGGTTCTGCCGATCGGCCGACCATGGTAGATGTAGGGGACAAAGCCGTGACGTTGAGAACGGCACGGGCTCGGGCGATCGTCGTCTTTCCCGAGAACGTGATTGCCGATACGCAGATCGGAGCGATGCTGCGTAGCAAAAAGGGTCCGGTCTTCGATACGGCGATTGTCGCAGGCGTCATGGCCGCGAAACGCACCCACGAGCTCATACCGTTCTGTCATCCCATACTTCTGGAGGATTGCAAACTCTCGATCGATTGGGGTTCCGAGGGCGAGGTCGTCATCGAATGCGCAGTGCGTGCGACACACAAAACCGGTGTCGAAATGGAGGCTCTAACGGGGGCGATGATTGCTGCGCTGACCGTGTATGACATGTGCAAGGCGCTGTCTCACGGGATCGAGATCAGAGACGTCAGGCTCATCTCCAAAACCGGCGGCAAAAAGGATTTCGGGGAAGCGGCACAACCGTGATCGATGTGACTGCGCAATATTTTGCCGTGTTCCGAGAGCAAGCTGGTCGGAATCTCGAGACTCTCACTACGTCGGCGGCGACGGCCGAGGAACTCTACGCGGAGGTTTCGGCCAAGCATGGATTCGCTGACTCTGTGGCGCGTTGTAAAGTCGCGATCAATGACGAGCTAGCTGCATGGACTGCACCGCTGGCGGAAGGCGACGTCGTCTTGTTTTTCCCTCCTGTGGCGGGGGGATGAGTTTCGAAATCACGGATCAGCGCATCGATCCTGAGGCGCTGAAAGCGGACTTGAGGCATGAGACCGCCGGCGCCTGTGTATCGTTTGAAGGATGGGTGCGAGATCATAACGATGGTGAGCCGGTTACCGCGCTGGAATATGAAGCACACGCATCGGTAGCGAACAAAGAGGGACTGCAGATTCTCACAGAAGCGGTCGAACGTTTCGATCTCCTTGCGGCATCCGGGCGACACCGCGTGGGCCGTTTGGAGATCGGCGAATGTGCGGTCTGGGTCGGTGTCAGCGCAGCTCACCGAGGCGCCGCGTTCGATGCCTGCCGCTACATTATCGATCAACTGAAACAGCGCGTACCCATATGGAAGAAGGAGTACTACCGCGATGGCCTATCGGGCTGGATCAACTGTGTGACAGGGACTCCCTTCAAGGCACGCGATACGACATCGTAACGTTGCTAATCTAGCGATGCGTGTGTTTCAAGCGGCGTCGATCTTCACTCGTATCCACATCGAAGGCTGCCTCCGGCATATTCAGCACCGTCGTGTTGGAGTCCGCGTTACGCAGCACGGCTTTAGCCCCGACGTCTCCGTCGAGTTCGCGGAGCCGACGCCAGACTCGGCGCGGTAAAATCGCCGGGACACCAAGCCCGCCCTCATAGCCGGCGGCTACTGCGCGGCCCGGCCGCCGCTGCCAAGCGTCGACGAGGCGCTGCAACGAGTCGCGACCGACGCCCGGCTGGTCTGTCAGGAGTACAAGTACGCCTCTCGCTGCAGCTGGGACGGCGTGTATGCCTGCGACCAACGAACTGGCGATGCCGTCTTGCCAACTCGTATTGGTGACGATTGACAGATTGCCGTAATTCCGGGCCAGCAACGCGCGCAGACGTAACGAATGCGCGCCCAGAACGACCAGCACCCGGCCCGGGGTCACGGACTCAGCCGCATCTACCGCGTTAAGAATCATGGGCCGCACCCGGTAGCGGATGAGTTGCTTCGGGTAGCCGAGACGTCGCGATCCTCCGGCCGCCAACAGCACGCACCATAGTCCATTCGAGGATGCCAGAGTGCGCACGGTCATGCGCTTACTATACTGGAAGAGAGTTGTTGCCTGATTGCCGTGCGCCGACCGGCGGACTTGAGTGTCACTCGCCAGCCGAGACCGGCGTCGCCGTCTCACGCCGAATACGGTAATCTATCAGTCACTGTCCATCACTCCATTCAGGCACACAAGAGACAGGGAACGGGGATTTGTGAATATCCAGTTGGGCCTTGCAAAGTGTAAGGACGCGCCAGCCATTGCGAATATGGCTCGGAACTTGATCGAACATGGGCTGCCGTGGTCGTGGAACGAACGGCGGATAATGCGCTGCCTTGCGAATCCCGATTGTGTGGTGGTTACCGCACAAGATGCGCGCCGCCTCGTCGGCTTCGCGATCATGGAATTTCTGGACGATCGTGCGCATTTGAGTCTTCTAGCCGTCCAGCCTGGTTGTCAGCGGATGGGTGTAGGGCGTGCCCTGCTCGAGTGGCTACATTCCTCAGCGCGGACCGCAGGGACGTTTCTCGTGCATCTGGAAATACGCGCCGGCAACGAACCGGCCAAGGCCTTCTACAAGAGTTTAGGTTTCCGCGAGGCCGGCGCGCGACGGGGATATTACTCCGGCAAGGAAGACGCTGTGCGTATGGCTCGCGATCTCACCGTTAATGCGGGCTAGTCTCGCAGTTTTCTTCCAAGCCAGTCACGTCGCCGCTTCGGCGCACCCCGCGCGATGAAATGTTTGACCGTCGGCCGGCCCTCGCCGCGGTGGAAGGAATCCGCGACTTGCTTGAACCCCATGTCTTCGACGGTGAGACGCTCACGTCCTCGCAGATGATCGAGCCAGGTTGGATCGATGAAGTGTTCGACGTAGCGAGCGTTGTCCTCGGTATCTTGAAATAATCCCCATGCGACCGCTCCATTTCTCAACCGCATGCGCCGTACGTCACGCATCGCGGCTTCGAAGTCCGTCCTCTCCTCTGCGTCGATGAGATATTCGATATTCACCATGACAGGGCCTTCGTGGGCGTGTTCTGGAACGGCAACGATTCCTTCCGGCACGGTACCAGCGAGCGACCGGTCGACCTTTGAATGAGCGGCAAGCTTCCAGCGGGAGGTAATCAGCCCGCCGACGACGCCGAATCCGACCGCGAGACTCAACGCCGTCGTGGTGTTTGTCGCCGACGCGACCCAACCCCAGAACGCGCTGCCAATCGCCATGCTGCCCATGAAGGTGGCGAGAAATACGGCCATGCCGCGCGCCCGAACCCAGGCCGGCAGGGACAGTTGGGCGCAGACCTGCAACGTTGAGACGACGCTGATCCAGGCGGCGCCGGCGATGAACATGACGCCGGCGAGCGGCAACACCAGGCGGATATGGGCGAGCGCCAGCAACGTCAATGCACCGACGAGTGTGCCAATCATCACGATGCTGTCGTTGGAAATGAGTGTGCGTATCCGGGTCAGGGCGAGCCCTGTCGCCACAGCGCCGGCGCCCATACTGGTTACGAGCAGGCCGTAAGCCTGCGGGCCCGCGCCCACTTCGAAGCGGACGATCAGCGGTAGAAAAGCGAACAGCCCGCTCATCATCGTGAAGAACGCTACGGCGCGAATAATCACGGTCTGTAAAGATGGAGACTGGCGGGCGAACTGAAAGCCGACTCGGAGCGCACCGAAGAAGCGCTCCGACGGTAACGTACTGCGGGGCTGCGTGCTGCGATACCGAAAAATAACGAAATAGATTGCCGCGAAGCTCACGGCATTGAGTAGGAACACAGGCCCCGGACCGGTCAAAGCGATGATTACGCCGGCAATCGCGGGCCCCACGGCTCGCGTGAGATTCATCGCAATCGCGTTCAGCGTCACAGCTGCGGTTAGTTGCTGCCGCGGCACGAGATCAGGAATCAGCGATGTGAGTGCCGGCATCATCATCGCGGCACCGATACCCAGTCCGAACGTGAATGCGATCAGTGACCAAGGAGTGATGTGCCCGGTGACCGTCATCGCCCCGATACCTCCGGCCATGCAGGTCATCCAGACGATGGCTGTCAGCATATAGAGACGCCGATCCACGATGTCGGCCAACGCACCGGCCGGCAGCGTGAAGAGAAACCCGGGTAGTACGACCGCTACCTGGACTAATGACACCATGAACGGGTCCGGTGCGAGGTCGGTCATCAGCCAGCCCGCGCTGACATCGTGCATCCAGGTTCCGATATTAGACACGAGGTTGGCCAACCAGATATTGCGGAAGATTTTTATCTTCAGCGGGCTCAAGCCAGGGCTGGAGTGCGAGCGACGTTCTGGGGTAACCATGGTAAGGGCGCAGGACAGGGGAAACCGTTCACGGTTATGATCGCATAGAACAACCGCATCCGACTATCGGCTTGCGACGCTAGGGAAATCCTGACAAGGTAGCAATGCAATGTCCGACAAAGAACAAAGACAATTCGTGTCGCTCGGTGTTGCCGTACTGACGATCTCGGATACTCGTACAGAGAGTACCGACACCTCCGGCAGCCTGCTCGTCGAACGCCTCACTGGCGCGGGGCATGAACTTCGGGACCGAGCGATCGTCAGGGATGACGTTTATGCTATTCGAGCGACGCTATCCCGATGGATTGCGGACCCACAAATCGAGGTTGTCATTTGTACCGGCGGCACAGGTGTGACGGGGCGTGATGGGACGCCCGAAGCCGTCAGCGTGTTACTTGATAAAGAAATTTCCGGCTTCGGTGAGATATTCCGGGCGATATCGTTTGATGATATCGGAACCTCGAGTTTGCAGTCACGCTGTCTGGCGGGTGTTGCCAACGGCACGTACGTCTTCTGCCTGCCAGGTTCGACCAACGCTTGTATCATGGGCTGGGACCAGATCATCGCGTCGCAGCTCGATAACCGAACACGTCCATGCAATCTTGCAGAACTCATCCCGCGGCTCGAAGAATGACCTCTCTAGCTTTTCCAGGCACGTAAATCCGCAGCCGACTTAAGCAAGCTTTGCCTCGGGCAAGACACTAGCTGCGCCGTGAGCTACTATTAAGTCTCAATAGAACCGAGGGGTGGTCGGAGACGGCCTGAGAGGTTGGCGTTGAGCCAATCAACCCTTTGAACCTGATCCGGTTAGTACCGGCGAAGGG
>SMWC01000063.1 GCA_004357505.1 Gammaproteobacteria bacterium
CACCCGACTCAGGATGCTGATTCAGCCACAGGGCAAACATGTCTTTCACGACTCCGCTGACGAAGCCGGCACATTCACGCGAACCTAAACGTTCTTTCATCTGCCCGGAGAACTGAGGATCCTCCATTTTCACCGACAGGATGTACGCGACTCCTTCCCAAACATCCTCCGGTGCGACCTTGAGCCCTCGAGGTAAAAGATTCCTGAAATCGCAGAACTCGCGTAGCGCCTCGGTAAGACCCGCTCTAAGCCCGTTGACATGCGTACCGCCCTGGACAGTGGGAATCAGATTGACATAGCTTTCGCTAACGGGCGCGACCGCATCGATTCGCCAGACGACAGCCCACTCCACGGCTTCTCTCTTGGCTGTGAGCGTCCCCGTAAACGGTTCCTCCGGTAACCACTCGGATTTCGTTCCGAGTGTCTCCTTCAAGTATTCCTCCAGGCCTCCAGAATAGTGCCAGTGGTGCTTCTCCTTCGGCTTCTCGACCTCCAACCGGACATCGAGGCCGGGACACAGCACGGCTTTCGCCCGCAAGACATGCTTGAGCCGCGGAATGGAGAAAGCCGTACTATCGAAGTACTTCGGATCCGGCCAAAATCGCAGCGTCGTCCCTGTATTAGCCTTGCCGACCTTGCCGATGACCTTCAGCTTGCCACGGCGCTTCGCGTTGGCGAAGCTCATGTTGTACTCCTTGCCGTCGCGCCGTATCCACACCTCGAGATTTTTCGATAACGCGTTGACGACAGAGACACCCACGCCGTGCAATCCGCCGGAGAAGCGGTAATGCTTGTTCGAAAACTTGCTGCCGGCATGCAGTTTCATGAGAATCAGCTCGACCCCGGTGATCTTCTCCTTCGGGTGGACGTCGACCGGCATCCCGCGGCCGTCATCGGCAACACTCAATGAACCGTCTTTATAGATCTTGACGTCGATGCGTTTAGCATAGCCCTCAATCGCCTCATCGATACTGTTATCGATGACTTCATGGGCTAGGTGATTGGGCCGGGTGGTATCGGTGAACATGCCCGGGCGCCTACGCACGGGATCCAGACCGCTCAGGACCTCGATGTCGGCAGCGCGATAGCTTTTAGTCATGCATCCATCCCCGTCCTCGGCAATCGATCGGACTTAAGCGGAATCTACTGTGGCGGCAGGAAATCGGTCTAGACTTGCCACCCATTTTCGTTAAATAGATTCACTATTCGCCTCAAATGAGCCAAATACACAGAAGCAGGGGAATTGTAACGCCTGTTACGGCTGCTAATCGAGATCGGCTGTCAGAGAGTCATGCACAGCCGCTGGAACGGCCGCAACGGAGTGGCAGTAGTACGGATGGTCGATTCCGAACCCAAGCGCGCCTCCGCGTTTTAGCGCCGCACACATTGGACGATCGAGTTCGAAGCGCAAGAAATGCACAGCAGAAGTTTTTTCTTCTGTGCTACGGTCCAGGTCCTCATCGGCGATCGCGTCGATCTTCTCGAAGCCCGCGACCTGTACATAGACGGTATTTTCGACTCCGGTCAGGCGCGCCAACTCGCGTCGACGCAAATCCGCGTCCGGGAACTCGACCATAAAGGTCGCCTTGAGATTGCTGCCGTCGGGAACCAGCGGGTTATAAACGCACAACTCTTCTTCAATCGCCTCGAGTTCAAAGATTCGCTCTATCCGAAGCATCTCCTGAATCTGATACTGGACCGTGAGTCGGTCTTCGAAATACAGGGTCGCGTTGGCACCGATCGCGACCTGGCGGTTCCTCTTGTGGGCTAACGCTCGTGCGCGAAATTCGGGGCGCTGCTGATGGTACTCCTCCAGACTCAACAGATCCGCAAGCGTGAGTCGTTTCATGCTAGTGGTCCAACAAGGCTAGATTGATGGGCCGCTAGATCCCGTAGGCATGACGCAGCAAGTGTAGCGGGTGTGTAGCCTCCGCAGACTCCGCTACCGAAGCGATCTGCTCTGCCGCCATCGGGCAGTCGCTCGTAAAATAATTGGCGGCGGCACCGTCTACCGCGCGGGCAACAGGCAGCGCAATCTTGCGAGAAATTGCATTGTATTCTTTCTTCACGGCGTAGGTACCATCATGACCTGAGCATCGCTCAATAATCTGCAGCTTTGTATCCGGGATCAGTTCCAACACATCCCGGGTCTTCAGCCCGAGATTTTGCACGCGTAAGTGGCACGGCACTTGGTAACTGACCGTGCCAAGGCTGTTCTTGAATTCGGTCCGGAGCTTGCCTTGCCGATGTCGGAGCAGCAGGTATTCGAACGGGTCAAAAAATGCTCGCGCAACGGCAGCGACTTTTTCATCTTCCGGGAACAGAAGCGGTAATTCCTTCTTGAACATCAGGACACACGACGGTATCGGTGCGATTAGATCCCAGCCCGCAGATACCCACTGCGACAGTTCTTCAATGTTGCTGTCCTTGTGCCGTGCAATGCTCTCCAGGTCCCCCAGTTCCAGCTTGGGCATGCCACAGCATCGCTCCTGGCGCACCAGCGCCGTGGGGATCGCGTTGTGCTCCAATACCGCGACCAGATCCTCCACTAGCTCGGGTTGGTTGCGATTGCCATAGCAGGTCGCGAAAACGACCACCTTGCCCTGCGTACCGCCGGCCGGCTCAGCCTGAACGTCTTCACGCCCGATTTTGTCACGCAGACGATGACGCGCGCTCTTGGAGTGGTACTTCGGAACAGGCGCGTCGACATGCACGCCGAGAGTACGCTGCAACACTTGCCGGCCGAGCTTGGAGCTGTTCACGGCGTTGACCGCCTGTGAAACAACCGGAATACCCGCAAGCTTGCCGAGCGTATCGGTCGAACTCAACAACTTGTCGCGTAAGCTGGTCCGGCCGTCTTTGAATTGCTTCACCTTGGCCCGCAACATCAGATGGGGGAAATCGACCGCCCATTCGTGGGGCGGCACATACGGACACTTGGTCATGTAGCACAGATCACAGAGATAGCAGTGCTCCACGACCTCCCAGTAGGCTTTCTTCGGGACAGAATCCAAGTCCCCCGTGTCCGATTCATCGACTGCGGTGAACAAAGTCGGGAATACATTGCAGAGATTGAAGCAACGGCGGCAACCGTGGCAGATATCGAAGACCCGCTCCAACTCCGACAGCAGCGGCTCTTCGGCCGTGTATTCGGGATTACGCCAGTCGATCGGATCGCGCATCGGCACCTCAAGACTGCCTTTTTAATCGTCGAGGCTGTCCAGAGCCTTCTGGAAACGGTTCGCGTGGGAACGTTCGGCCTTGGCCAGCGTCTCGAACCAGTCGGCGATCTCCGCGAAACCCTCATCCCGGGCAGACTTCGCCATACCCGGGTACATATCGGTGTACTCGTGCGTCTCACCGGCAATCGCAGCCTTGAGGTTGTCTTCGGTCGCGCCGATCGGCAGTCCCGTAGCAGGGTCGCCGACGATCTCCAGGTATTCCAAGTGCCCGTGCGCGTGGCCTGTTTCACCGTCCGCGGTGGAGCGGAAGACGGTAGCCACATCGTTGTAACCCTCTACATCGGCTTTCGCGGCGAAGTAGACATAGCGGCGGTTGGCCTGGGATTCGCCGGAGAATGCGTCCTTGAGGTTTTGTTCGGTATTACTGCCCTTCAAATCCATTGTCTGCCTCCTGATGAGAAGTTGGTCGGTTCGTTGTTCTGCTGCCTGTAGGCCTTCTAGGTCGCCGAAGAACGAGGTTTAGACTGAGTCTAAGACTAGCGGCTAATGTAATCCGCCCCCGCAAACCTGTCAACAGGCCGTGATTGACCGGGTCAGGCCCGCTGTGTACCGTGGCGCGGTGACGGTGATGGTGGCGGCTGGAGTCGCGATGGCGGCAAAGAAAAATGTGGGCTTGAGCGGACTGGAGAAGTCTCTCGAGCAACTCGAGTCCTTGGTTGAGCGGCTCGAGAATGAGGAGCTGCCGCTCGCGGAAGCGCTCAAAGAATTCGAGCGCGGCGTGAAGCTCACGCGAGAATGCCAGACGACGCTCAAAAAAGCCGAGCAAACAGTCGAGATCCTTTTGCAAAAAACCGCCGACAGCGACACTGAGCCCTTCGAACCCACCGACGACGACTGACAGTGATCACCCCCACGGGTGGCGTTTGTGGTTACGGGACAGTCGCGACCGGATCGACACCTTGAAGGCGCTTGACTAGGGAGCGAAGAAACACTTTGTTGAAGCGCAGCTGAGTGCCCGAAGAGGCCTGCTCGAGCAGCGTCGAGCTGATGCGGACGAGCGTGACTCCTTGATCGGCGATGATCGTGGTCGTACGCCTGGCCCCGTCGACATAGCTGGTTGCACCAAAACAGTCACCAGGACCTAAAACTCCGACCTTCCGCCGGTCCGACTCGACAAGAACGTTACCACTGACGATGACATAGAAACGATCATCGAGCTCCCCCTCGCGGAAGATCTCTTCTTGGGACGTGTAGTCGTGCCAATCGCTGGCACGCAGAATCTCCCAGATTTCCGAATGAGAGAACTCGTGAAAGAAACTAAGCTTACGCAATAGGTCGAACTGCTGCTGCATGTCGATCCGATCGTTTTGCTTGCGCAATTCCTGATGAATCGTAGTTAAGGCCGCCGCGAAATCCGCGCCCGATGGGTAGCGCATGCCCGGATTCTTGTGTAAGGCCACGGCCGTCACTTGTTCCAATTCCTCGGAGATACCCGTACGCAACGAGTGTATCGGCGCTGGCGTAGCGTAGACGATCTGGTGTAGCAATTTGGCGAGATTGTCCGCTCTGAATGGCCTGAATCCCGTCAGCAACTCATACATCACAGCGCCCAACGAGTAAATATCCGACCGCGGAGTGATCTCGGCCGCTTGGACCTGCTCCGGTGACATATAGCTGGGTGACCCCGCAATGCCTTCGATTCTCGACACAGCCGAGTCACTGATGAGCGCGATGCCGAAGTCGATAATCCGAACGTCATTGTCGAGCGTCAACATGATGTTACCGGGCTTCACGTCTCGGTGAATGACGCCACGACCGTGG
>SMWC01000064.1 GCA_004357505.1 Gammaproteobacteria bacterium
GGCCACCGCTACCTGATTGTCGATGACCTGCTGGCGACAGGTGGTACGGCTGCGGCAGCGGTAAAGCTGATTCAACAGGGGGAAGGAATCGTTGCGGCCTGCGCAGTCATCATCGAGTTGGGATTCCTGGATGGAAGGAAGGCTCTGGACGGCTGTCCCGTCGTCAGTCTCATTACCTACTAGCCCGCCGCCTGCTCGGTGTAGGAGCGCCGGCCTCGTCACGATTTTTTGGTTAGTTTGAACGACTGACAATATAATCCGACACCCAACGCAGTCCGGCAGAATGGTGTCCCAACGACCCCAGGTTTGCCATCGCGCGATCATAGAGTTCGCTCGCGCGTTTTTGAGCGCCTTGCGTACCGAGTAAGAAAGGATAGGTTGATTTTTCGTTCTGCCGATCGGAGCCGGCGCTCTTGCCCAGTGTTGCGGTATCGTGCTCCACTTCCAGCAGGTCGTCTCTGATCTGAAAGACGAGTCCGATGTCACGCCCAAAGGCATCCAGCCGCTCGAGTTTTTCTGCAGAGACTTTCGTCAGTTCACTCGGCATCATGATCGAGGCGCGAATCAACTCACCGGTCTTGCGCCGGTGGATGTCCTCAAGGGTGTCTTCATCCACCGCCGCCCCTTCTGCCCCGATGTCCAGCGCCTGGCCGCCCGCCATTCCGGACCGCCCAATCGCCCTGGCCAGCCGCGCCACGATTCTGATTTGCGCCTCCGGATGCTTGCCGAGCTGCTGATCGGCAGACACAACGTCGAAGGCTAATGCTTGTAGGGCGTCACCCGCCAGGATGGCGGTAGCTTCGTCGAACGCGCGATGCGTCGTGGGACGGCCACGGCGCAAGTCATCATCATCCATACTCGGCAGATCATCGTGGACTAGCGAGTATGCGTGAACGAATTCGACCGCAACCGCGATAGGATCTAAAAGGGCCTCGTCTAACTCAAAAAGTTCTCCGGTCGCGTAGACGAGTAGCGGCCGAATCCGCTTGCCGGCACCTAGGACGGAATACTCCATGGCGTCCCGCAGGCGCTGCGGCGAGTCGTTGCCAGCCGCCAGACACTGCTTCAGCCTGGCGTCAACTCGCGCACGATAATGATCCAGCTGATCGGTGAACGGCTGTTCTGAGGCCCGTGTTATCATATGAATTCATCGTAACACTGAAACGGCGTGCACGGCCTGCGTAACTCGTGAAGCCAACAAAGAGCCGACCGATCGTTGAGTCCCTGACAGATCTCCAGTACCAGGCACGGATTCTTCCCGGAGTATCTCGTACCTTCGCGCTGACGATTCCGATTCTGCCGAAGCGCTTGGCGGAAGTCGTCGCGAACGCCTATCTTCTCTGTCGCCTCGCCGACACCATTGAAGACGATGTCGATTTAGATAACGAACAGAAATCCGGATTTCACCGACGCTTCGTTGCGATCGTGAGGGGTGAGGAGGCGCCAGAGCCGTTCGCTGAAGAATTATCGTCGTTACTGTCATCTAGAGCGCTTGCCGACGAGCGGGACTTGGTCGCATGTACTGCTACTGTCATCAGAGTGACGGCGAGATTCTCAGCGGCCGAACGCGATGCGCTGACCCGTTGCATCAGCATCATGTGCGCCGAAATGCCGGAGTTTCAGCGTCGCAGGAGCCTGAGCGGGCTTAAAGACATGGATGAGATGGCCCGCTACTGCTACGCGGTGGCCGGCGTCGTTGGCGAGATGCTCACCGAGCTCTTTTGCGTCCACTGCCCGGAGCTTAAGTCGCGCCGCGGTGAAATGATGCGTCTGGCTGTATCGTTCGGCCAAGGCCTACAGATGACTAATATCCTCAAAGATATCTGGGATGATAGGGAGGCGCTTACCTGTTGGCTGCCTCGGTCCGTCTTTGCGGCTGGCGAGTTTCGCCTGGAAAGACTCGACGAGTTCCATGACACGGAAACCTTCCGTGTCGGGCTGAATGAGTTGGTCGGAATTGCCCATCAACATCTTCGCGACGCGCTCGCATACACTTCGTGTATCCCGGCCCGAGAGATCGGGATACGAAAGTTTTGCGTCTGGGCGATCGGTCTGGCTGTCCTCACCCTTCGCAAGATTCATGCGCAGCCGAATTTTACGTCCGGTCAGCAGGTCAAGATTTCGCGCCGCAGTGTCAAGGCTACTGTTCTCGCTACCAACCTAACACTCGGCAGCGATCGTGCGCTGCGTCTGCTGTTTGCGCTTGCTGCTACTGGCCTGCCACTGAAGAGCGCAGGCTCTGCTGCGGCAGGCCAGCTTAATGCGGCGTCACAGGAAGGGATGGATGCCGGGCACCCTTAGTCCCGTAGTGGACGCTGATTCATCAGTAGCCGTCATTGCCGCGCTCGCCGTCGAACGGGCGCCGCTCGATGCGCTGCTGATGAGTGATCCAAAGCCGCCGATTCGCGTGTATCAATGTGGCGTCGGCTGCGAGCGCGCCTACGACGCAGCGAGCGCGGCATTGTCTGCTGGGGCATCCGCCCTGGTGTCGTGGGGACTCGCGGGTGCCCTGGTGCCCGAGTTATCGGCTGGGACGATACTGCTCCCGCAGCAGGTACTGACGCTCGAGGGTGAGAGACTCGCGACGGACTCGCGCTGGCGGATGGAGGTCCGCCGAGCTCTACAGCCGTTGTTTGCTGTTCGGGACGGTAGTCTTGTCGAGGTGCGCGAGGTGTTGTCGACGCGCGTCGCTAAAGCACGAGAAGCCCAAGCGAGCGGTGCGATTGCGGTGGACATGGAATCGGCAGCCGTGGGCAGAGCCGCTGCCGGTGCCGGCAAGCCGTTCGTCGTGTTGCGCGTCGTCGTAGACGGGCTGACCGACACGCTGCCCCCCGGTATCGAACAATGGTTCGATGAGGCAGGCAACCGGCGCCTGATCGCAGCGCTCGAGACAGCGTTCAAACCGGCGTGCTGGCCCGGTCTATTCAAGCTATCCCGGCGCTACCGGCAGGCGCGCAGGGCACTGACCGTCGCGGCGCAAGTCCTCGTTCCCCAGGGATTTCTCTATCCTCAACCGCCCTCAGTCCGGGCGTGACGCCCTTGTTGGACTACTAGTGAGCGCCGATTCGGGGATCGGCTGGGTCCGTCGTGGACTAACCATCTGGGTTCGACTGGTCTTACGTTATCGAAAACTCACGATCGCGATCGTGCTGTTCATGGGAGCTGCCTGCGGGCTCTACGCCGGGCAGAATCTGGGGATCAACACCGACACGACCGACATGATCTCGCCCGATCTAGCCTGGCGGCAGGATTACATTGCCTATCGGCGACAATTCGAGGTCCGGGATCGCAACATCCTGATCGTCGTCGATGCCGATATTCCAGAGTACGCGGATGAAATCGCTGCCGCTGTTGTCTATGGTTTGCAGCAGTCGCCGACGCTCTATCGCTCTGTCTTCCTGGCGGGCAGTGGTGAATTCTTCGAGCGCTACGGGCTCATGTATCTTTCGGTCGCTGAGCTTGAGGCCCTCGCCGACCGTCTCGCCGCCGCGCAGCCGCTCCTGGGGCAACTACGGCAGCGTTACGACGGCGTGCAGTTTATACGAATAATCGGCGAGCTTGCCGAGCGGGGCGACCAGAGTGTCCAAGCGGGGCGCCTTTACAGCGAAGTCGCTGCTGCACTTGATGCTGCGGTGGACGTCCGACCCTACACGCTGTCTTGGCAGAGTCTGCTGCAGGGAGACTCGGTTGCGACCACGCGGCGCTTCGTGCTCCTGCAGCCGCTACTGGACTTCAGTCGGGCTCGTCCGGCAACCGAAGCCATGGAAGGCATTCGAACGCTGATCGATGAGTTGATGGCGACTGCCCCCGAGGGCGTTCGCATTCGTGTGACCGGCACAATTGCGATGGAACATGAAGAACTCTCAAGCGTCATTCGGGGCGCCGGCTTCGCGGGTCTCGCGGCGCTGATGATGGTCGCATTGGTTCTCTATGTTGTGCTGAGATCAGTCGTCGTGCTCGCAATCTCCATCATGACACTCGTCGTCGGATTGGCGGGTACGGCGGCTTTCGCCGCGGCGACCGTCGGGCATCTCAATCTCCTCTCGGTCGCGTTCGCTGTACTTTATATCGGCCTCGGCGTCGATTTCATATTGCATATCTGTCTTCGCCTGAAGGAGCTTAGAACTAGCGGGCGACCGCTCGATGCCGCGATTGTCGATACCGTGGCCGGAGTAGGGCCTTCTCTTGTCATTTGTACCGTCACGACGGCGGCCGGTTTCTACGCATTCATTCCGACGCCGTTCTCCGGCGTATCGGAGCTGGGGCTTATTTCCGGAACCGGCATGTTTATCAGTTTGTTGGTCAGCGTGACGCTGCTGCCGGCGCTGCTCGCGCAGTTTCTTCCTGATACCGGATTTGAGTTGGCCCGTCCCTGGCGGGGCGTTCGTTTCCTGGACCCGGTGGCGCGACGGCCGCGAGTGGTAGTCGGTCTGGCGTTGGTAGTGGCGCTCGGGGCGGCGATCTTATTGCCGCGTGCGAGTTTCGATCGAAATCCGGTCAATCTGCGTGACCCGAACTCGGAGTCGGTGCTCACATTAAAGGACCTCACAGCGGATGGCGAAGCGTTACCGTTGCATATGGTCGCCCTGGCTCCCGACAGTACGGTCGCTAGTCAATGGATAGCGGCGCTGGAGGTTCTCTCGGCTGTTAGCGACGCCAGCAGTCTGGACACGATGGTGCCTGTCGATCAGCAGCGCAAGCTGTTGCTTCTTGAGGAAATCGACATTCTCATGGGGCCGGGATTTTCAGAACTCGAGCGTCAAGCCGTGGACCCGGACGAGTTGCGAAGTGCACTGGTAGACTTAACGACGCGTCTGGCGGGGAGCCCTGCGCCGGCTGCCGCTGAGCTGGCCGTGTCCTTGCAGCGGTTTCTCATCGCGTTGTCGCTGCAGACCGGCGACGAGCAGCGCCAGGCGTTGCTTGCGCTGGAATCCGGGTTGTTGACGACACTGCCGCGCCAATTGCAAAGGCTCGCCGCCGGGCTCACGGCAGGAGCATTTGGTCGCGAGGACCTACCCGAGGAACTGGTATCGCGTTGGATTGCCACTGATGGCACGGAACTCGTCGAAATTACACCCGCCCAGGATATCAGCGACAGCGTTGCCGCCGAGCAGTTTGTCGAAACGGTTCGCGCCACCGTCAGCACAGCGACCGGGCTACCGGTCGTATACCAGGAAGCGGGCCGGACCGTTGTCCGCGCCTTTCAGATGGCATTTGCCTACGCGCTACTGCTGGTCAGCATCATTCTCTGGGTCTTCTTGCGTCGAATCGCAGAGTCCGTGCTCGTCATTATCCCCGTCATTCTTGCCGCCGGGATCACAGCAGCGTTGACCGTGCTGCTGGGTTGGCAGTTCAACTTCGCCAATATTATTGCTTTGCCCCTGCTGTTGGGCGTTGGCGTGGATAGCGGAATTCATATGGTGCACCGGATGCGAACCGAGCCACCTGCGGATGGCCGTTTGCTCAATACCAGCACGTCGCGCGCGGTGCTTGCAAGCGGGCTGACGACGATCGCAAGCTTCGGCAATCTCGCGTTCGTCTCCCATCTCGGAATGGCCAGTATGGGACAGCTCCTGACACTGGGAATGCTGGTCACATTGGTGGCGACGCTGGTTTTGTTGCCTGCCTTGCTTACGCTGCGGACACCCGCATGACCATTCTGGTGACAGGAGCGAATGGTTTCATCGGCGCGGCGGTCATCCGAGCGTTGTTATCGACCGGGCAGCGAGTTCGTGCCCTAGTTCGCCCGGGGAGTAACCGAAGCAATCTGGACGGTGCTGAGATCGACACCATCGACGGTGATATCACGGACATAGAGACACTGGATGCGGCCATGATGGGTTGTCGATTCGTCTTTCACGTGGCCGCCGACTATCGGCTCTGGGTGCCGGATCCCGAGCCGATGTATGCCACGAATGTTCAGGGTTCGATGAATGTGATCGAAGCTGCAGCTCGCGCGAACGTAGAGAAGCTGGTCTATACGTCGAGTGTCGCCGTACTCGGAGCAAATGCCGACGGCACGCCGGCCAACGAGGAGACGCCCGTTGCTGTGGCAGACATGATCGGCCACTACAAGCGTTCAAAGTATCTAGCCGAGGAGGCTGTGGGCAAACGCGCACACGAACTCGGGCTGGCCGTTATTACCGTGAATCCTTCCACGCCAATCGGACCGGGAGATATCAAGCCGACGCCCACCGGACGAATCATTCTCGATGCCGCCGCCGGCCGTATGCCGGCCTATGTCGATACGGGACTCAATGTCGTGCACGTAGACGATGTTGCTTGCGGACACTTGCTGGCACTGAAATCGGGAACGCCGGGGCAGCGCTACATATTGGGTGGTACGGACTTGAGTCTGCGGGAGATCTTAACTCTGGTCGCCTCGCGGACGGGGCGGTCCGCGCCCGCAGTGCGTTTACCGCATTGGTTCGTCACACCCATTGCTTACGTGTCCGAGGGCTGGGCCAGATTGACCGGGTCCGAACCGCGCGTGAGCGTCGCCGGCGTACGAATGTCTGCCAAGCGCATGTATTTCTCCAGCGCGAAGGCGGTCAGGGAACTCGGCTATCGGTCTCGCCCGCCGGAAGAAGCCATCGCTGCCGCAATCGGCTGGTTTCGTGAGCACAACTACCTATAGGCAAGCCCGCATATTGCACCAGGCGATCGCCGCGCTCAGTATCAGTGCTTGACGATGGTGAAAATCTATTGTTCTTGGAATTTCGGGTGTCGACCCACATTGTACGCACTTGCGACCTACTCCGGCCCTGGCTCGTCCAGCCCCCGTTGGGCTGGTTCTTCACTCAAGTCGTGGTTACGGCCACGCTTTTCGCTCCAGACCTACGCTCGACGACCCCTGTTCTGCGCCATCATCCGGAGTTCTGATGCAATATGCGGGCTACCGTTATGAAGTCTCGGGTTCGGGCCAGGGCCAATATCGCGCTCATTAAATACTGGGGGAAAGCCAATCCGGATCTGAATACCCCGGCAGTAGGCTCGATTTCTATCACGCTGGAGGGCCTTTGGTCGGAGACGGAGGTCGAATTCGACCTCCGCTTCACATCCGACACATTAGTGCTAGACGGCGACAGTCGGCCCGAACAACTCGGACGTGTATCGCGGTGCCTTGATCTCTTACGGGAACGCGCTGGCGTCAAAACTCACGCCCGTGTGATCAGCGACAATAATTTTCCGACCGGGGCCGGTCTGGCATCGTCGGCCTCCGGTTTTGCTGCGCTGAGCGCTGCGGCGGCCGATGCGCTGCAGCTCGATCTTTCGCCTCGAGAACTTAGCATTGTTGCCCGGCGAGGCTCAGGTTCGGCTGCACGCTCTGTCTTCGGTGGCTATGTGGAAATGCATGCAGGCGGTGCGGCCGATGGCCGTGACAGTTTTGCAGAACCCTTGCTTGCTGCGGATGCCTGGCCGCTCGAAGTCGTCATTGCGATTACCGACCGCGGTGAGAAGGCAGTGGGCTCTCGAGCGGGTATGGAACGCTCCGCGTCGAGTTCACCTTATTACTCCGCGTGGATCGCGACGAGCGACAGCGATCTCCGTGCCGGTCGCGACGCCATCCTTGAGCACGACTTCGACGCATTGGCAGAGATTGCCGAACATAGCTGTTTAAAGATGCATGCTGTGGCCATGGCTAACAGACCGCCGTTGGTCTATTGGAACCCGGCCACGCTGGATTGTATGCAAGCGGTTAAGGCATTACGCGCAACCGGCTTGCCGGTCTTTTTTACGGTCGATGCCGGTCCTCAACTCAAAGCGATCTGTGAACCCAGCGTTCGGGACGCAGTTGTCGGCGCGCTTCGCGAGTTGCCCGGTGTCGCGGATGTTATCGTGAGCGGTCTGGGTCCGGGAGTGGAGATTCTCTAGGTCGTGGAAGTCTGCGCGACAGCTCCCGGTAAGCTTGTGGTGCTGGGCGAATATGCCGTCTTGACGGGAGCGCCGGCGCTTGTGCTTGCGGTCGATCGTCACTGTCGGGCGGCACTTGGCCCGAGCGAGAACGAGTACTGTCATCTGCGCACCTATGCGCCGGAGCCCGAAGAAACCACCTTCCCGCCTGGGTCCTTGAGCGGCATGGCGCTTATCGATCTGGTGACCGGCGCGGACGCTGCCGGCAACGAATTGGCCTGGCGAGGTAGCGTCGACTCGAGCAGGTTCTTCGACGGTCAGACGAAGCTCGGTATCGGTTCCAGCGCAGCGGCGCTCACAGTCTGGGCTGCCGCCTGGTCGGTCTACACCGGGAAAGACAACATCACCCGTGACGCAGCCGGTCTGGAGAGTTTGATCGGCCTGCATCGAGCGTTTCAGGACGGTTCGGGTAGTGGCCTGGATGTCGCGGCGAGCCTTTTTGGGGGTACGATCATCTATCGCCTCGTGCCCGAGTCGGGCCCCAGCGTTGGTTCAGTTCAACTGCCTAACAGTGTAGGATTCACGAGTGTTTTTACCGGTCGCTCGGCTTCCACACGGGATCTCGTGGCCGCGTACAGAGACTGGCGAACGGCTCGGCCGACCGAAGCGGCCGAACAATTGCAGCTGCTGGGGAGAATCGCAGAGGACGGTTGTGCTGCGGTCCATCAGAACGACGCTGACGAATTGCTTACAGCGGTAACGGCGTATGGCCGGCGTCTGGAGGTTCTCGGTCAGAATATCGGCGCAGAGATCGTGACCGCGGAGCATAGCGAGATCGCTGGTTACGCCAAGCGGTTTGGCGTCGTCTACAAAGTCAGTGGCGCAGGTGGCGGTGATCTGGGTATCGCGTTGTCGACGGATCCGGACGCGTTGGCCGCGTTCAAGAAGGCTGTCCGAGTGCAATACCGGGTCGTGGATTTCAATCTGGATACGATCGGGTTGAGTGTCGAGGAGCGAACAGAGTGAGTGACGATCGTTCGAGAATTCCGGAGTTCTACAGGCTCAGCGTCGAAGAACGCGTCAGAGCCGTTCACGAACGCGGCCTGCTGACCGGGAGTGATTTTCGTGCGCTAGCTACGGGGAAGCACACTCTCGACCTCGAAGCTGCCGACAAGATGATCGAAAACGTCGTGGGCGTGATGGGTTTGCCGCTTGGCTTGGGCATGAATCTCCGTGTCAACGACAAGCAATATATCGTGCCGATGGCAGTCGAAGAACCGTCAATTCTTGCGGCATTGAGTTCAGCATCAAAGTTGGTCGGCCAATGCGGCGGGTTCGAGACGGAAGCGACCGACCCGATCTTGATCGGCCAGATTCAAGTTGTCAGAGTGCCGGATCTCGACCAGGCGAAGCGGGCGCTCTTGGAGCGCCGGCAAGAAGTCATCAACCTGGCTAACAGTTTGCATCCGAATATGGTCGCTCGTGGCGGTGGTGCTCAAGATCTAGAGTTATTCGTTCATCCGCTTCCATCCAGCGGCAAGCCGATGCTGGTCGTTCACTTGCTGGTCAATACCTGCGACGCTATGGGAGCGAATCTTGTTAATGGGATGTGCGAGGGCGTCGCGCCGTTGATCGAATCGATTACGGGGGGCGAGGTGTTCCTGCGTATCTTGTCGAACCTCACAGACCGTGCGCTTGTTCGCGCGCGTTGCAAAATTCCGGTCGAGTTGCTGGTGGGCCGCGGATATAGCGGCGAAGAGGCGCGTGACGGCATCATTATGGCCGGGGAATTCGCTGAAGTAGATCCTTACCGCGCTGCGACGCACAACAAGGGCATCATGAACGGTATCGATCCGGTAGCGATTGCCACGGGTAATGACTGGCGAGCGATCGAAGCGGGTGCTCACGCCTTCGCGGCCCGCAGTGGCCGGTACACGTCCCTGACCAAGTGGTCGGCTGACGAGAACGGGAATCTTTGCGGTAGCTTGGAGATGCCCATCAAAGTCGGAACCGTGGGTACGGCGGTAGAATCGAATCCCACAGCTGCCCTGAATCTGCGCCTGCTAGGGGTAGAGTCTGCGATAGAGCTTGCGCAGGTGATGGGTGCGGTTGGTCTGGCACAGAATTTCGCGGCGATCCGGGCGCTGGCGACAGAGGGCATACAAAAGGGCCACATGACGCTCCACGCGCGCAGTGTCGTAACGGCTGCAGGCTCGCCACAGGAAATCTTCGACGAAGTACTCGACCGACTGATTCTGAGCGGTGAGATCAAGGTATGGAAAGCGCAGGAGATTGTCGCGGAGCTTACCCATCCGGTTCGGGTATCGCGGAATTCTGCCCGGAAACGTGGTACGGAGGATGCTGCGCTCGGCGTGGGCTACGGCAAGGTTGTCATTATGGGCGAGCACGCGGTGGTCTACGGACGTCATGCGATCGCCGCCCCTCTGCCGATGACCATTAAAGCGCAGGTTGAGGATTGTGACGAAGGTATCCACCTGCTGATCCCGCGCTGGGGCATCGAGTTTCAACTCGCTTCTAACCCCAACGAGCGCCGCTCGTTCGAACGTCCGGCCGGTGTCATGTTGGACGAGTTGGGCTTGAGCGGGCGAGCGATGCGCATCGAAGTATTTCCGGAAGTGCCTCGCAGTATGGGCTTGGGCGGCTCGGCGGCGATGGCAGTAGCAATCGTAAGGGCTTTGGACAAGCATTATCGGCTCGGTCTGGCGGACGAAGAGGTCAACCGGTTGGCCTTCGAAGCCGAGAAACTCGCCCATGGTAATCCGAGCGGCATCGATAATACGTTGGCTTGTTACGCTAAGCCGCTGGTGTTTCGAGCCGGAAATCCGCCGTTGGTCGAAACCCTGAATATCAAGACGCCCATTCCGATGGTCGTGGGCATGACGGGGCACGAAGGACTGACGGCCAAGACTGTGGGCAGGGTCAATGCCGCGTGGCAACAGGACAGAAAATTATATGAGCGAATCTTTGATCAGATCGACACACTCGTGCTGCGAGGTGTGCAGGCCATTCAGGATGAGGATCTCGTGACGCTGGGTCAGCTTATGAATATTTGCCATGGCATGCTCAACGCGCTGCAGGTTTCGACTCCCGAGTTGGAACAGTTGGTCGATATCGCCCGGGCAAATGGTGCGCTTGGCGCGAAACTGACCGGGGGCGGCGGCGGCGGTTCCATCATCGCGTTATGCGACGGCGATACCGATGCCGTCGTCAACGCGATCCGCGCGGCGGGCTTCGAGGCCGTGGCGGTAGCCCTTGGGGCCGATCTCGATGGCTCGTAGCGAGGACGTTTCTGATTCCGGCGAGGAGCTTATTCTGGTCGACGAGCTCGATCGTGAGATCGGACACAGTTCCAAGAGCGATTGTCACGTCGGCAACGGCATCCTGCATCGATCATTCTCCATCTTTATCTTCAACAACAGAAATGAGCTCCTGTTGCAACGGAGAAGTGCCGAGAAACCGCTCTGGCCAGACTACTGGTCCAATACCTGTTGTTCGCATCCACGAGTCGGGGAATTGATGGAGGAAGCGGTGTCTCGCCGACTCGTCGAGGAACTTGGTATCGAGTGTCCGTTGAATTTTCTGTACAAGTTCAAGTATCACGCCCAGTATGGCGCGGTCGGTGCCGAACACGAGTATTGCTGGGTATACTATGGCCATTACGATGGCGAGGTGGATGTCAACGAGCGCGAAATCGCGGAGTGGCGCTATATCGACATTGCCTCATTAGAGTCGGAAGTTGCGGCATCGCCGGAGAACTTTACGCCGTGGTTGAAAATGGAGTGGGCGCAGATTACGAATAGTTATCTCGACACGATTCTTCAGGACCCACAGGCTGAGAGTTAGAGGCGGGCGATGCTGGATTGTAGACAGGAGTAGCGATGAGTATCCCATTAATTCAGACTTACCGTGTGGGGCGCTATCTTCTGGAGCAAAAGCTCCGGGGCGTGAAACGCTATCCGCTGGTTTTAATGTTGGAGCCACTGTTCCAGTGTAATCTGGCATGCGCAGGTTGCGGTAAAATTGACTATCCGGAAGACATTCTGCAGAAGCGCCTGAGTACCGAGGACGCACTTAAGGCCGTAGACGAATGTGGCGCACCCGTCGTATCCATACCGGGCGGCGAACCGCTCATCCACAAGGAGATGCCCGCCATCGTCCGTGGCATTATCGCGCGGAAGAAGTTTGTTTATCTGTGCACGAACGCACTGCTGCTTGCGCAGAAGATCGATGAGTATGAGCCTTCACCGTATTTCACCTGGTCCGTGCATTTGGATGGAAACCGTGAACGACACGATGAGTCCGTTTGTCGTCAGGGCGTATTCGAGAAGGCGGTCTCTGCCATACAATTGGCCTGCAGCCGCGGTTTTCGAGTCACCGTAAACTGCACGCTGTTCAACGGCGAGAACCCTAAAGATGTTGCCGACTTCTTTGATTTCTCGATGAGCCTTGGTCTGGAGGGGATAACGGTCTCACCGGGTTATAGCTACCAGCATGCACCGCGACAGGATGTGTTTTTGGGTCGACGCCAGACCAAAGAACTGTTTCGCGACATATTCAAGATCGGCCGAGAACGCGGCAGTAAGTGGCGCTTCAATCAGTCCAGCATGTTCCTGGATTTCCTGGCCGGCAACCAGAGCTACCAGTGCACGCCTTGGAGTAATCCGACTTACAACATTTTCGGCTGGCAGAAGCCTTGCTATTTACTGGTTGATGAGGGTTATGCAGAGAGCTTCCAGGACCTCATGGAGACGACAAACTGGGACGGCTACGGTACGGGCCGGAATCCCAAATGCGACAATTGCATGGTCCATTGCGGTTATGAAGGAACGGCTGTCGCACACACTGTCGCGCATCCTCTGACGGCGCTGAGTGTGTTTCTATTCGGTCCGCGCTTGGACGGTGAGATGGCGCCGGAGTTACCCATGTTACATGACGGCAAAGCGCCGGGCGTTGCGATTTCCGTCGATGAGATTCGGTATCGTTCATCCGAGCGCCGTTGAGAGTGATAGTCGCTCCTGCTGCGAGCGAACCGCATACGGCGGAAGTGATAGTTCATGCCCGTCTCGGTAGGAGCGGCGGCCTGATGAACCTTTGGCTGTTCGGTTTCGGGTTAGGTGCGCTTCCGTGGATGAACGCCCTCGGCCAGCCCTCCCCGACGATCGCCGCATACGACACACCGATGACATGTGTCGAGGCACTGCATGAGGGCTTGACCAGCTTGTCACTGGAGCAGGGGTCCGCCGGGCTTGCGCAACGTTTCCAACGACTCGAGCCACTGATCGTTGCAACTCACGATCTGCCCTTTATCGCTGAGTTTACGGTTAGGCGCCATTGGGCAAGTTTTTCCGACGGGGAGCGGGAGGCGTTCCTACGAAGCTTTCAGCGCCTCAGCGTGTTGAGCTATGCGAGCCGGTTCGTCGCACTTTCGGCGGGCGCATTCAATATTCAGGAGTCCCGTACACTGGCTTCGGGGCGCGTCCAGGTTATCGCGAGTATTGCGCGTGCGGAGCCTCCGGATATCCCGATCGAATATATCCTGCATCAAGATGACGCTGGGTGGCGAATAATCAACGTCGTTGCCGACGGCGTGAGTGATCTGGCGCTGAAGCGAGCAGAATATCAACGGGTTCTAGGTGAGGGTTCGGTCGCGGATCTGCTCGAAATTCTAGAGCAACAAATCGCCGCGCTGTAGGAGCGGCCGATAAGGCCGCGGCATGTTCTAACGCAGGTAGCGGTAGTACTCGATACCTTCATCGCTGAACTCGGGATTGGCGCTTGAGCCCACAGACTCGATCAGAAATCCATAATCGGCCTCGAGTAGCCCTACTGCGTCACCGGTGTCGTGAAGGCTCTCATACTGTGCTTGTGTCAGGTTCTGGTAGGGCTCGAGTGCTGCCATGAATCCAATTCGAGACGCTGGTTCCCGCCAGTTATCTGCGAGCGTCATCGGAATCGCCTCGGCAGCGTCACCGCTTCCGTAGCCGACTGCCAGAATTTTTCCTCCAGCCAACTCGCGACCTTGCATTACCGCTTCTTCCAGTCCCGCCGCAATCCAAGCTGGTAAGGCGGCACAATAAACGTTGCCGATATCTTTCATCGCCTCTGAGCCCAGCGACATTTTCGCGGCGAGTGTCTGCGTGAATACCTCACTCGTGCGAAATTCCTTCAGCAGGTGAACGCTTAACGGATACACGTCCGCGTCTATATTCCTGTCTTTTACGAGCTGCAGAACATCCGGCGTAGAGTTCATCTCATCTAATACGGCGTCGACGTCCAGATCGGCGTTACGACAATACGCTTCGAGCTCCTCAAGCCCGGCAGCACCGTCGTGCGCGAGGCCAAAAAGATAGCTCATCGCGAACGATGTCATCGGCATGCGGTGATACGGTCGATGCATGAACGCTGCGGTAAGGCTCTGGTAGTAATCGGTAGGCGTACAGTCGAGGCGGCGCATCATATCGTAGAGCGCATGCAGCGTTTCATCGAGATAGCACGTTGTCGAATATTTGCCGTTGAATACCGGCAGGTCCTGAAAATGACAATTCAGTTTGCCGCGAATAAGATTGCGCATCACCGGTTTTCTAAAGTCAACGGCCCGGTAGGCGGACGCGCTGCCGATATCCTGGAGGTGTACTCGCAGCAAGCCCGGGTCGGTCTCCAGTAACATGGCGACTGCGCCTGCTCCCTGCGTCGGTTCGCCGGAGCTGCCCCTGGCATATTCTGCGATGTCGGCGCTGACGACGATGGCGCAGCGGTTTTCTTCCTCTAGAGCGAGATAACGTAGCCCGTACTTCATGGCATAAATACCGCCCAGGCAGGCATGTTTGAGTTCGGGGACTTCACAATAGCGATTGATCGGGGGCAGCCCCCGGGTTTGTAGCGCTTCATCCAGCATGCCCTTGATGATGACCGCGCCGGCAGAGTTGTCGGTACTCGACTCGGTGCCCAGACCGAGGAAGCCGACCCGCCGCGGGTCGATGTCGTAGCTGTCGATCAAGCGCATGACGGCTGTGGCTGCCATCGTGTAGACACTCTGATCCGGACCGCGCATGCGAAAGCTTCGTCCGATCACGGCGCTGGTCTTATCCCATGGCGAATCGGTCCACTGGCACCAGTCCTGCAGGTCCACCCGATAGGGCGGTACGTATACCGCGAACCCGCTGATTCCGACTTCCTTGCTCATCGCCAAGCTCCTCGGCCTCGTCGTCATAGTTGATCTTTCGCTCTACTGAAGAGTTCGCTCTCTGCCGACGCGATTATATGACGATGGCACGAGAATGACCTATTAAAGTCGTTCGCCACCGCACGTCGCTGGGACCTGGTCCAGAACAGGGTCAGCAGCCACTCTAAAAGATCGTGTCGAGATGAAGCTCAGAATCCGCGGTAACCGAGCCCGCTCTCGACTGTCCCAGACCGAAATGGTGCAGTTCGTAACCCGAGACACCGTGCGGAATTCGGTCGAAGTTGGTCCCATGGGTGGCTGGATTTACCGCCCGGCGGCACGGCCGGAGGGTGCAGAGGCCCAGCATCTAAGCAAGCTTCGGTAGCCGGTGACCAGTAAAGATATAAGAATCAATAAGTTATATCCGAGAAATTATTAAGCCTCGATCGACGTCACTACGCGAGGAGCAAGTTATGACGATCCGCGAGATCGCTCTGGGGCATGCCGGGCGCCCCGGTGCACTGCTGCCCGCGCCTACACGCGATCCAGGAGCAGACGGTATTTTCCCGGATACAGCCGTACCGGTCGTTGCCGAGGTCTTGAATCTGTCCCGCGCGGAGCTTGACGGGCTGATCAACATCCACGATCTGTACCGCACCGAACCTCCCGGGGCGCAGATCCTCTACCGCGTGGAATTCGTCATTCACAACAATCGGGGTGAGGTTCAGCTATCTACAGTCACCAAGCAAGGGATTGCGCCACTCCCGGCGCCACAGTAGATTCCGCCTAAGTCCGACAGACTGCTAAGGATTCCTGTGTTCACAAAATCACTTGAAAGTTGTTACAACATCGCCCGTCTGCGCGAGCGCGCCAAAAAACGCATGCCGGCTGCCATGTTTCATTACATTGATGGCGCGGCCGGAGACGAGTGGACCATGCGGCAGAATACCGAGGCGTTCGACCAGTATGAACTCGTGCCGCGGGTTCTCGTCGACGTTAGCGAAATCGATCTCTCGACGACGGTCTTTGGGCAACGCATCGACATGCCGTACTTCTGTGCGCCGACGGCCATGTCGCGCCTGTTTCATCACGACGGGGAGAATGCGGTCGCTCGCGCCGCTGCGCGCGCGGGTACGCTGTACTGTCTGTCGTCGATTGCTACTACGAGTATCGAAGACGCGGCTGCTGCTGCGAACGGGCC
>SMWC01000065.1 GCA_004357505.1 Gammaproteobacteria bacterium
AGAGCATGTGCTCGCATTGAGGGAACAGGCGGCGGTACTGAGTGAGCCGCCGCTAGAGGTCGTGTAGACTGCTAACGAAGAATCTAGTCGGGGAGCATACAGATGGCCAATTTATTGCTCGGCAAGGATTTCACGCCGGCGGACGTCAGAGCCAAAGTCACAGGACGCGCGAAATTTGCCGAAGATTTTCGCGCCGAGAACATGGCCTTTTGCCGTTTGCTGACGAGCCCCATGCCCCATGGCCGGGTAAACGACATCGACACCAGCGAAGCTGATGCCATGGACGGTGTGTTGGGGGTGTTGACCGCCGCCGACGTGCCGACGCTGCCGGCGCCTCAGGATCCCATCTTATCCAACGAACCGATGTGGGTGGGACAGCCCATACTCGCGGTCGCAGCCGTGGACGAGACCACGGCGCAAGAGGCCATCGAGAAGATCGTGCTGGATATCGAGCCGCTGCCATTTGTCATCGATCCCCTGGAAAGTCTCTACCCTGCCGGCCCGGATGCCAGGTCCGGCGGTAATGTCGCCGGCCGGGGGCTGGCACTTCAGACCATCAAGTGGACCGCACGGGACTTCGCCGCAGCGGGCGAAGATCAACTGCCGATGGGTATGCCGGCTGCCGAGTGGTCCTATGGCGATCTGCAAGCTGGTTTCGCGGCCGCCGAGCTGGTGCTCGAAGAGACCTTCGTCACGGCAGGGCTCTCGCATCACTCCATGGAGCCTCGTACCGCAATGGCCTACTGGGAAAATGGCCGCTGTTATCTGCACGGATCTTCGCAGAGCGGCAGCTTCCCGATCCCGACGATCGCTGGCTGGATCGGCATCAGCCCCGCGGACTTGGTGTTCATTGCCGAGTTCTGCGGTGGTGGGTTCGGTTCGAAGGGTGGCCCCTATCCGGCCATCACCATCCCGGCACACATGTCCCGGAAGATCGGGCGCCCGGTCATGATGCGCGTCAGCCGCCACGAGGAGTACGCTATTGGCTCCGCACGGCCAGGGTTCCAGGGACGTATCCGGCTCGGCTTCGCCGCGGACGGCAAGGTGACCGCCGTGGATCTGTACATCGTTCAGGATAATGGCCCTAATACCGGTTTTACCGATTGGACCTCGGCTGCGGACGCCGTGTCCCTCGTCTATACACCCGCAGCGATGCGCTTCCGCGGTATCCCGGTTCTAACCAATACGCCGCAACGAGGCCCGCAGCGCGGTCCCGGGCAAAATCAGATCGCGGCCGTGGTGGAACCGCTGCTCGACAAAGCGGCTCGGGCGCTCGGGCTCGATCAAGTCGCGATCCGCCGTATTAACGCGCCTGACAACGATGCCAAGATCGGTGGACGTCAGGGGCCCGTTACAAGTGCTTACCTCAAGAATGCATTGGACAAGGGCGCCGAACAGTTCGACTGGCAGTCCAAGCGAGCACTGAGTGGGCGGCGCTCGGGCTCCAAGGTCATCGGCGTCGGCGTCGGCCAGGCTTTCCACTCGGCCGGATCCAACGGCTTCGACGGCCTCGTCCGTATTACCCCCGACGGGATGTTGCACATACACACCGGTGTCGGCAATCTCGGCACGTTCTCGCACGCCAGTACCGCTCGCGTGGCGGCCGAGGTCTTGCGTTGCGCGTGGGAGAAGTGCGTGGTACAGCGGGGCGACAGTCGCAAACATTTACCCTGGAACCTCGGGCAATTCGGCAGCAATACGTCATTCACAATGACGCGGACCAACTACGTCGCGGCGATGGACGCGCTGAACAAGCTCAAGGAAATCGCGGCTTTGGATCTGGGCGGAACAGCTGACGATTACGATGTCGCCGATGAAACCGTGTTCTTAAAGTCTGACTCGACGCAGAACCTCAGCTACGCTACCGCCGCACAACGTGCGATCGAGCTGGGCGGGAAGTTCTCGGGTCAGGAAATGCCCGACGATCTTAACGCCATGACCAAAGCCTCCGTGGCTGCCCTTGCCGGTAGCGGACTCATCGGCGTTGCCAAAGATAATCTGGAGCTGGTCGGGACCGTCCCGGCGCTGGCGGCTGGTTTCATGCAGATCGAGCTGGATCTGGAGACCGGACAATTCGAAATTCTCGAGTACCTCGGCGTCGCGGACTGCGGTACCGTGATCCACCCGATGGGCCTTGCGACGCAAATTAAGGGCGGGGCGGTCATGGGGATCGGTATGGCGTCAAGCGAGCGATTCATAATTGATCCTCAGAATGGCTTGCCGGCCAATGTCGGTCTGTACCAAGCCAAGCCGGCGACTTATCTGGATGTGCCAGCGATCATGAGCTGGGCGGCGGTCGATGAGCCGGATCCCCAGAACCCGGTCGGTGCCAAGGGAATCGGTGAACCGATTCAGGGTTGTGCGACGGCGGCGTTAATTTGTGCAATCTCCGACGCGCTCGGCGGGCATGTGTTCAATCGCACGCCCGTGGTGCCCGACATGATCGTCAACGTCGTGGCCGGGCGGGAACAGTCGCACAAACCGTTGCAAATACACACTGCGTAGCCCCGCGTTCTTGCGCGCACATTAATGTACGCGCCCCGTCCTGAGGGCGGAGCAACATCCGTCCCCGCTCAGGGGGCTTCGGGCGTCGAGAAAAAGTTGCTGTAGGAATGCTTGAGCTACGATTCCTTTCAGTGGCGATCCTGTTCAATTCTGTCTAAAGTTTAATAGTGACGGCAGTGGGTGAAGGCACGTGGCAATGTATCCCGATAGCCGTTTCGACAAGACGACAGCCGCTGTTCTCGGCCGCGGGCCGGTTGTCTTAGAAAGCCTTTTCTCATACGATCAATCGGCCTGTCCGTCCGTGTTAGCTCTGCAGGGGGAATGCTTGATGGCTGAAGACCAGACCACTCAGATGGCCGTTGCTGCGCCTTTTCCAGAGCCCCGGATCGATGCCGGCGGCATCCTCGCGACAGTCGGCCGAAGCAAAGCTTCACGCCGGAAATTCATCAAAGGCGTCATCGTTTCCGGCGCTGCAGTGTCCTCGGCGGGGTATGTCTTTGGCGGTTTGAGCGGCTGTACACCCGAGCAAGCTGCACCCGGTGGTGTCGAACGACTCCTGAGTCTGAATGTCAACGGTGAGACTCGTCGCGTTGACGTACTGCCTAACGAGACCCTGGCCATGACCCTGCGCTACAAGCTGGGCCTGACCGGGACAAAACTGGGCTGTGATCGGGCCGAGTGTGGGGCGTGCACCGTATTGATCGACGGGATACCCAGCTATTCTTGCTCGACCTTGACGCACGCGGTCCGGGGCAGGGCGATTACCACCATCGAGGGTCTGGAAGGACCGAATGGTGAGTTACACCCCGTACAGCAGGCCATGATCGATGAACTGGGCCCGCAATGCGGATTCTGTACCCCAGGTCAAATCATGACCGCTGTGGCGCTGCTGCGAGCGAATCCGAATCCGACCAGAGATGAAGCGCGTTTCGCGATGTCCGGAAACCTGTGCCGCTGTGGCGCCTACGATCACTATCTGAATTCCATTATGCGGGCGGCACAGGACGCTTAGGATGGCGTGGAGCCTCATCGGCAAGGATTTCGTGCCACCCGACATCCACGGGAAAGTCACCGGTAGAGCCAAGTATGCTGAAGATTTTCGCGCCGAAGGCATGGTTTTCGCGCGGCTGCTGACCAGTTCCGTGCCCCATGCGACGATCACGAACATCGATGCCGCCGAGGCTCTTGCGATGGACGGCGTGCTGGGAATAATTACTGCCGACGATGAGGGGCTTGGTGCTCTGCTGGCGAACGAGCCGAAGTTCGTCGGTGATCCGATCCTGGCGCTGGCCGCCAGGGACGAAACTACGGCGCAGGACGCGATCGACCGAATCAAGTTGGATTTTGCGCCGCTGCCCTTCACGGTGGACCCGCTCGAGAGCCTCTATCCGGGTGGCCCCGACGGTCGCGCGAACGGCACCAATATCGGTGGCGGGCGCACGGGCATCCAGCCCCGCAGAGTCAAATGGACTGCACGAGATTTCGCCGCCGTCGAAGAAGGTCAGCTACCGATGGGTGAGGCGGCAATCGAGTGGGCTTTCGGTGATCTGGATGCGGGGTTCGCGGCCGCAGATCTCGTCATCGATGAGAGCTTCGTCACTCAGGGTAACTCGCATCATTCGATGGAGCCGCGCACAACCATGGCGTACTGGCGGAACGGTAAATGCTATGTGCACTCGGGTTCGCAAAGTCTGACGGCAGCCTTGCCCGGCATTGCCAACCAGCTCGGCGTGGGTTTGGACGATTTCGTCTATATCAATGAATATTGTGGCGGCGGTTTCGGTTCGAAGGGTACGGCCTCGTAAACGGTGGGTATTGCAGCGCATCTTTCGTGGCCCTTGAGGTCGATCTGGAGACCGGTAAGGTCGAGATACTCGACTATGTCGGGGTGGCCGACTGCGGCACCGTGTTTCATCCTCAGGGGCTCACGCAACAGATGAAAGGTGGTGGCGTCTGGGGTATCGGTTTCGCGCTCTTCGAGCGGCAGATATACGATCCTCAGAATGGGCTGCCCGGCAATACCGGCTTCGAACAATGTAAGTCGGCCACCTATCTCGATGTGCCGTCGATTATGTGCTGGGACGCGGTGGCCATCGCGGACCCACAGAACCCGGTCGGTGCCCGAGCCATGGGCGAACCGCCCATGGGGGCCTCGGCGTCAGCGATTCTGTGCGCCATTTCAGATGCTTTGGGTGGCCACCTATTTAATCGTACGCCGGTCGTACCCGATATGATCATCAACTACGTAGCAGGTCGAGAGCAATCGTCCCGGCCTCTACAAATACACACAGCATAAGGAGCGATGCCATGCCCAGAGACATGATGGCGAGTTTTGAGCTCTACCAACCAGATAGCGTCGACAACGCTATCGATCTGTTGGGCCGGTTTGGCGAAGACGGCTGGCCTATAGCGGGTGGCAATGACACGCTCGACTGGTTCAAGGACCGTGTTAAATACGCTCAGTATGTCGTGGATCTAACCGGTATTGCCGAGTTGCGCGGTATCCGAGAAACGCCAGGCGGCATCGAAATCGGCGCACTAACTACGCTGACGGAGATCGAGCAGAGCCCGCTGCTGCAGGAGCGCTACCGTGTTCTGGCCGACGCGGCGCGCCGGGTTGCGAGCCCGCAGATCCGCAACACCGGCACCTTGGGCGGCAATGTCAATCAGGATACTCGTTGCTGGTACTACCGTTATGGTACCGATTGCTATCGTGCCGGAGGTACAACCTGCTATGCGGATACCCCGCAAGGACAGAATCGCGAACACTGTCTGTGGGGCGCGGATCGTTGTGTTGCCGTATCTCCTTCGGATACCGCACCGGCACTGGTCGCTCTCGATGCCCGCATGGTCGTGCGTAACGCCGACGGGGAACGCGAAGTGGCGGCCGAGGACTATTTTATTGGTCCGGACGTCGATATCGAACGCATGACCATACTGGAACCCGGTGAACTCCTGACTGCAGTGCGTCTGCCGAGCGAGTGGGCCGGCGCGAAATTCTACTTTGAGAAGGTCGCCGACCGGAACACCTGGGACTTCCCGCTGGTGAATATCGCCGCGGCGATGTTCGTAGAAAGCGGCACCATTGCGCGGATTCGCATTGCAGCGGGTGCCGTTGAATGTGTACCGAGGCGTTTGACGGTCGTCGAGGAAGTCGTCACCGGCAGTCCGCAGAACGCGGAAACCGCTGCTCTGGCCGGCCAAGCCGCTGTTCGTGGCGCAACGCCATTGAACTACAATCACTTCAAGATACCTTTGCTCGAAAATCTAGTGAAGCGCGCTATCCGCGACGCGTAGGTCGGTGGAGATCTTTCGAATCAGTCGCGACGTCTGGGGGCAAGAGTTGATTCAAGGCATGTCGTGGGACCTCTTGCCCGTATTCTTTTTCGCTGGGACAGCTTTCATTGTGTTACATGCCGTCTACTGCCGGTTCCTGGCGCCAAAGCGCAAGTAAATCGTGAACGGTGGGGCGAGTTCAGCCGGGGGCTCCGCAGGACGCGGCGTTGACAGACTTGTCAGGCACTCGTTGCTGGACCGGTTGTTGCACTGGGCGACGGCGGCGAGCGTCATGATCCTCCTCGTGACTGCGTTTTTGCCCATCCTCGGGGTCGATTTCGCCTGGGTGACCGTGCATTGGGTCACGGGTCTGATTCTGGCAGCCACCATCATGAGCCATGTGGTGCGAGCGCTGTTTTGGAAGGACCTTAGCTCGATGTGGATCGGGTCCAGGGATCTGCGCGACGGAATCCGGCTCGCGAAGTGGACGCTAAGACTCGGTAACAAACAACCGGCGCTCGGCGGCAAGTACTCCCTCGCGCAGAAAGCTATTCATCATGTCTTTGCCGTGGTCGTGTTGACGACGATAGTCACGGGCGGCTTGATGTTGGTAAAGATCGATACGCCGTGGTGGGAGCGTGACCCCTACTGGTTTGGGGAGGATACCTGGGGCGCTATCTATGTCCTCCACGATCTTGCGGCACTGCTGTTAATCACCATGGTGATGACCCATATCTATTTTGCACTGCGGCCCGAAAAACTTTTTTTCACGCGGTCGATGATCGTGGGCTGGATAACCCGGGACGAATATACGGCCCACCATGACCCGGAACGGTGGCGGGCGGACCGTGAGTGAATTAGTATCTCGATGCAAAGAAACTCAAACATCAAACTCGGGGACAACACTGCAGCGACTGACCGCTCTCTTGACGTTGGCAACATCAACGTGAGCGCGATCGACAATGCGGTCATCGGATGAGTAGAAAAACAGGCCGGAATCTGGACGAGCGAATCGACGCTATCGAGTCGGGTTACGAATTCATGTTGGCCTATGCCGCGCAGGGCAGGGACACCGATCAAGGCGCGAGCGGTTTAGCATCCGAGTTGCGGGGATTTCTCCAGGCAATGGAACAGGCCTTGGAAGGACTGGGTGCGACCGTCCGTGCGAATGCCAAGGCTCTCGATGCAGAGGCTGCCGAGCGATCGAGGGCGTTCTTCGATGCCGTCGATGAGGATGCAAAACGCGCCCAAGGCGTGATCCGCCTGGCGTTGTCGCAGGAGGGAATTAGCTCTCAGTTAATCGATAACGTTAATGCATCCATACACTTGCGAGCCCTGCTAACAGATCTATTCGTTCTGGATGAGGTGCTGAAAAATTAAAAGTCGCGGTAAGTTCGGCCTCTACCGAAGCAGATCAGCCGCAGGGACCTAGTAACATAGGCGAACGAATCAGTCGATAAAACTCAGTAGGGAGTACGAACTATGCAACGTCTCAATGTAGCGGCCCTGGTTATTGCGAATCTGGCGGCGCCTGTTTGGGCACAGCAGGATTTTTCCACTGTCGAGATCGAGACGGTCCCGGTAGCGGACGGCGTTTACATGCTCGTCGGTTCCGGTGGCAACATCGGGCTGTCGGTCGGTGAAGATGGTGCCTTCGTTATCGACGATCAATTCGCGCCCCTCAGTGAGAAAATTATGGCGGCGATCGCCGCTGTCACCGACGCCGATGTCAAGTTTCTGGTCAATACGCATTTTCACGGCGACCATGTTGGAGGCAATGAGGCGTTCGGCGCAGCCGGGGCAGTGATCATCGCCCATGAGAATGTTCGCGCGAGAATGAGCACGGATCAGTTCAGGGAGATCTTTAATCAGCCGATCCCGGCCTCACCTGTCGGCGCTCTGCCGATCCTAACGTTCTCGGACGAAATGACTTTTCACTGGAATGGCGACACCATCCGTGCGATACACGTCGCAGCCGCCCATACCGACGGCGATACGATTCTGTATTTCCAGAACGCTAATGTCATCCATATGGGCGATACGTTCTTTAACGGGTTCTATCCGTTTATCGACGTCAGCAGCGACGGTGATATCGACGGCATCATCGCGGCCGGTTATCGGGCGTTAACCATTGCCAACGAGGACACCGCCATCATTCCCGGTCATGGCCCGCTCTCCGATGCGGCAGGCCTCGCGGCCTGGCTCGAGATGCTCAAAGTGACACGTGTCAACATGCAGTCGCTAATCGACCAGGGATTATCGGAAGACGAAGCGGTGGCGGCGAGGCCCACGGCGGCATCCGATGAGCAGTACGGCGGTGGCTTTATGAATCCCGAGAACTACAATCGCCTGCTCTATCAAAGCTTGATCCGCAACTAGCGCGCGTATCGCATTGGGCGAGAGTTAGCCACTCGTCATCAGAACTCGGCTGTAGCGGCCGCTCCACGCAATGTCGTCGCAGGCACTGTTCGAGCGGTCGAATCATTCAGTGATCAGCAACCTGCCCGTGAACTCATCGCAGCTCGCGGGATAGGTTTGCTCCCAGAGGTTGCGGATCGTGGCCCACGATAACGGCGGCCGGGCGTCGCGGTGGTACTGAGGCCTATCGAGTGTGCCGTCGGGATCGAGCGACGCTTCCAGACGCCAGAAGCCCTGCCTCGCGTCATTCGTATAACCGTAACGAAGATCGCTTAGGATCAATTTGCGACCATCCCGGTAGTGCGTGGTCAGCCCGCTCGCGAACCAGTCGAAGATACGCGCTTCCGGCGTCGCCCTGAGTGCCGCAAACTCCGCTTCGGACTCTCGGGGTTGTCGCCCCCAGCGAACCGGGCAAGGCTGCGCCATCGAGACGAAGCCGACGTAGTCGTCGCTCGGCGTTCGTGCCACGAGCCGTCGCAGAGGTAACTGAAACATAGTCGGAAAAGCGTAGACTTCAGACGCGATGATGCCGCGCGACGCAAGATCCGTGCGGGCCCAGTTCTCGGCATCAGCGTTCAGCTTCATACCGAAAAGCAGATAGCCGGTAGAGGCCAGCAGCGCAAGACTCGTCATCAGCTGCGCAGCGCGACGCGGCAACCATGATGCGACTGCGAGACCGACGAACAACGTCAGCGTGTAAAGCGGTTCAATGACGGGAATTGCCGGGAGCGCGAAGCGCCTGTCGGTGAACGGACTCAACAGCTGCGTCCCGTAATGCGTGCACACATCCAGCAGAGGATGAGACCACAAGGCAACCGTAATCAGTACCAGCCAGGGCCAATAGCTAGTCGCAGGACCGTCGCGGCTACGTCGCCAGAGCAGCCATCCCCACAGCGAGCCGAGTAC
>SMWC01000066.1 GCA_004357505.1 Gammaproteobacteria bacterium
GGTGAGTGCACCGCGACCGGTGGCGATCAGAAGCTGCATTAGAAACAGCAGCGCGAAGGTGATCGCAGCTCCAATACTGATGGAGAGGGCATAGCGAGCAATCATGAATTCTCTCCGCTGGCTAATTAACTGATTCTACCATGAACGCTCCCGCGGGCAGCCTAATCAGAGAACGCTCGCTGCGATTGTGACGTTGGTGATACCGGCTGCTCTCGCAGCATCCATTACGTTAAGAACGAACTCGTTGGCCGCTGCACTGTCTGCCATAATAACGACGCCGCCCTCGGGATTCTCCGTGTGCAGGCGCTCGATCGCAGCTTTTATGCCGTCTGGCCCAACGTTGCGATTGTCGGCCCAGATTTCATTGGCGGCAGTGACCGCAATGAAGATACTCCCCTTGTCCGGGACGAAGGCCGTCACGGCCTCTGGCCGGTTGATTTCGACGCCGGGATTCTTAACAAACACTGCGGTGACGATGAAGAAGATCAACATGATAAACACCACGTCGAGCATCGGCGTGAGGTTGATCTCCACGTCTTCTTCTTCCCGCAGTTGTTCGGCTATCGATTCTCTCATCGCGTAAATCCTTTGCCCGTGTCTCGTTAGCCGGAGGTTACTCTGCCGCTGCTATCGAGATATTGAAAACTTTGGCTTGACGTGCCGCATCCATGACCGTCACCAGTGCTTTGGTGGTGGAAGTCTTTGCTACCTGTATAACGACCGGCCGGTCCGGGTCTTCGGCATGGAGTCTCTCGACATTAGCCCGTACAGCACGGGGATCGATGACGCGACGATCAATCCAGATATCGTCGGTGGAGTCGATGATGACCAGAATAGCGCCCTCCTCCTGCACGACCTGAGGCGTATCCTGTTCGGGACGGTTGACGTCCAAGCCGGTCTCACGAATAAAGGATGCCGTGACGATAAAGAAGATCAGCATGATAAAGACCACGTCGAGCATGGGCGTGAGATTGATCTCAGCCTCTTCCTCGTCGTTCTTAATATTGGCGATGTGCTTTTTCAACGCCTGATCCTCCGCGCCGGTCCGCCAGGGGGGCAGTATACCTTGTTGTTCAAGGTATGTTCAAGACCCCCTAATGGTCCATCGTTAGTCTGTCTTCCAGGATGGCAGTATTCCGTTTGGCCGTGCGGGTCAGAATCGTGATCAGAAACACGCCCGATAGCGCCCCGACCATGCCGGCCATCGTCGGCACCGTGGCTCTGGACACACCCGCGGCCATCGATCGGGCGTTACTCGTTCCCGAGATCGCCATGACTTCGAATACCTGAATCATGCCCGTCACGGTACCCATCAGGCCCAGCAACGGACACAGCGCGACGAGCGTTTGGATCATCGGCAGGCCTTTTTCGGCCGAGATTCTGACTCGGGAAATAATCGCCTCGCGTACCTGGCGGGCATGCCAGGATTTTCGTTCGGGGCGGCGCTCCCACTCGTTCAGCGCTTCCTCGAATAAGGATTTCAGCCCGGTGCGGTAATAGATCAATCGCTCCAGGATCAAGATCCACAAGAACAGGATAACGACGCCGATGATGCGTAGCACGGGACCGCCCAATTCCAGGAAGTCCCGGATGGCTTCGAAGGCATTGATAAAAAACTGCATCGCCTAACTCTCCACAAGGAGAGTCTCGGAGGCTGCCCGCCGAGACTCCATACCCTGTGTCTACTGAGACTTCTCGGACTGCTCCGCAACGATACCCGCGGTTTGCTCCTGAAGAATCTGCGTGATGGTTCGGCTGCGCCCGCTGACGATCGTGTGCAGCAAGACCATCGGGATAGCCACCGTGAGGCCGAGGACCGTGGTAACCAACGCTTGTGAGATACCGCCGGCCATGGTTTTCGGGTCGCCGGTACCGAACAGAGTAATGGCCTGGAAGGTATTGATCATGCCGGTGACGGTACCCAGAAGCCCGAGGAGCGGCGCGACGACGGAAATAACCTTGATAAACAGGATGCCGCGCTGCAACGCTGGCGTTTCCTTCAAGATCGCTTCACCGAGCTTGAGTTCCAGCGTTTCCGTGTCCGCTTGACGATTACTGTGGTAAACCTGCAGCACGCGACCCAAGGCGTTGTCGTCGGACACCGTGTCGCGTTTCAGTTGCGCCTTCACTCTTTGGCCCGCGATGGTCAAGGTGATGAGGCGTTCCAGCGCCAGCAGCAGGCCCAACAGGCCCAGCGCGATGATCACGTAACCGACAATCCCGCCCTGGTTGATACGTTCCTGGAGATTCGGTGATTGCACCAATGAATCAAGAATGACACCGCTGGTAGGATCAAGACCGAAACGCACGAACCCGCTTCCGGGTGCGGCGGCCAGCAGGTCGGAGGTACTTCCCGTGAAGCGCCCCTCGGAGGGCTGACGCTGGAGCTCTGATAGCGAGTTGGTATCCGGGTTGTGGCTCAAATAGCGGCCGGCGGCGACGATATTGAACGTGCCGATTCGAACGACATCCTCATAGCTCTCCTGGCCATCCGCAGTGATGACCCGAAAATTTCGGATCCGCTTGACCTTGCCCTGTTCGGTGGCTTCCCGCTGCAGCTCGAACCAGAGGCGTTCGATCTCCTCGATAGAGGCCAGCTGGCTGCTGGAACCCATTTTCGCTGCCAGGTCGGTCAGGAATTGCGCTCGGTCGGGGTATTCTATATTGGTGAACGAGTTTTCGAATTGTGCTCTGGCGTCGCCGGCAACCTGTTGCAGAACACCGAACAGCTCACGCAACGAGCCTAAGCGAGCATTTAGCTGCGCCGTTACCTCGGTAATGAGCAGCTCGTTGGCTTCAAACGTGGTCTCGAGCCGATCGCTGCGCCGTTCCTCGGTTGCCTTCTCGTCACGCGCTTCTCGCAGCAGCCGTTCCTGGTCGGCCTGGTTCTGCTCGAATCTTTGCAAACGCTCGCGTTCTTGCTGGTTGTCTTTAGCGGCGCCGGTCGCGACGAGATCCAAGAGCACATCAAGGGGTTTTTCATCCTGCTGCGCCGCGGCGGGTCCAGTGAGGATGAGTGCTGCCAGCGCTGCCGCCGGTAGGACAAGAGAGTTATTCATTAGCCTTCCTCCGGCGCGGGAACGGGAATGAGCAGCAAGGCCGGACCGACCTGGTTACGAGCCAGTCTCAGCCCTTCTCGAATCGAGTTACGATACTCACTGCCCAGTGAAACCCAGACGCGATTGGACTGGTCCCAGACGCCCGCATTTACGCCGTCCGGAGTTTGGTAAATCAATGCCACCCGGCCGATCTGCAGAAAGTCGACTTCACGAACAGCACCATCGATAGTCAGTTCGTCGGTGTAGGCGAATATCGTCCGTCCGTAGTCGTTCTCGATCTGCCAGGCTTCCATGACCACGCGGAATTTCTCGGCCGCGGTGACATTGGCTCGGCCGAGCAACTCGCGGAGTCCAGTGACCCGCTCGCTACGTTCGTCTGCCAGAAACGGCACGTCCAACGCGACAAAGCGCTCCAGCCCGTCGATCATCCGTGTGAGCAATGGCAGGATCTGACGTTCGATGACGGTGACGCTGTCGATCGATATGCGCAGTTCACGGAGCTCTTGCTCTTGTGCTGAGATCTGGCGATCGAGGATCGTGTTGTAAACGCGTAGCCCCTCGATCTCTTTGACGATCCCCCGGTACTCGTCGACGGTTTCACGCGTATCGTCGACGATGCCGTCGATAGCATCCTGAGACGCTTGCGCCTGTTGAATGCGACGGTCCTCGGCGGCGATTATCTGGTCGACCGCCTGGCCTGCGACCATTTCAGCGGTGAAAATCGCGCCGAGCGTGCTCACCAGAAGCGCTCCGTTACGTATCGCTCTCATGCCTGCTCCTCAACTAAAACTTAGAGATCAACTGTGGAAGTTAAATTCGGGCTCCCATTGCTAGTCGGCGATGTTTTGGCTGCCCGGTCTAGACCCTTTGCAACGATCTTCTTGGAAGCGCGAACAACCACCATCGGCCCTTAAAGCAACGTAGAGCATGTGTTATCTGCGCCGACCGTTCTAGTTTGGGCGTTGCCCCGAAGGTCCTTGGCTTCCAGGTCGATCAGTTTCTCTTATTCGTGTCTCGCAAATGCAGCGCCTACGCGCTGCACGATTGAGCTTCTCCCTTTTTGGGCAACGGGTGCCCGGGCGAGAGGATAGCGCAAAACGACAGACCGGCGCTATAGTTGCGCGATGATCGATCGGCAGACGTCGTGCGACTCCTCCGGTCGCAGGCAAACCCAATGTTGCGGTTCTGCCCCGCGATCAACCGCGATTAGAGCCCCTGTAAAATAGCTTGTTGATCAATACCTTATGCTGATTATTTCATCAAATTTCTAGTAGTGGGCCTAAGGCGTTGACATCGCTCGGTCTTTTTTGGATGATGTGTGATTGCCAACGTAGTTGATTAGAGATGACCCAGAACCACCACGCGCTGCTCCTTACCGTACTGCTTAGCGACGGCAGGTGCGGGCGCGTGGATTGACGACGATAAACCATGTAAACCCCGCACCCGAAAGGCTGCGGGGTTTTTTTTGGCCTAATTTTTGTGACCGCAACGACCGATAGCTGGTCGATGACAGGAGTGTTGACATGAAACTCTATGAGGAAGCCGATGTTCGGCCCGAAGTGCTGAGCGGAGAACTCCTGGCCGTTCTCGGCTATGGCAGTCAGGGCCGTGCTCATGCGCTGAATTTACGCGACTCCGGGTTCGAGGTCGTCATCGGTCTAAGGCCGGGCGGTGCGACATCCGCCAAGGCCGAGCACGACGGTTTCGCAGTGCTTCCGCCGCAGAAAGCAGTGGACGGCGCCGGTCTCGTCGCCTTTCTGGTTCCGGACATGGTTCAGCGCAAGCTCTATCAGCAGATCGAGTCGAAGCTGAAACAAAATGCCACCCTGTTATTCGCGCACGGTTTCAATATTCATTACAACCGGGTTGAACCTCGGGATGATCTGGACGTCGTGTTGATCGCCCCGAAAGGGCCCGGTGATCTCGTGCGGCGTCAGTATGAAGCCGGTCGAGGCGTGCCTTGCTTGATTGCAGTTGCGCAAGATACGACCGGCAACGCACATGCGCGTGCGCTGGCTTACGCCGATGGTATCGGCGGAACTCGGGGCGGCGTACTCGATACGACGTTTGCCGAGGAGACTGAGACCGATTTATTCGGTGAGCAGGCCGTGTTGTGCGGTGGACTCTCCGAACTCATCGTCCGCGGCTTTCGCACGCTGGTCGAGGCCGGTTATCAGCCCGAGGTAGCCTATTTCGAATGCATGCATGAGGTGAAACTCATCGTGGATCTCCTGCATGAAGGTGGTTTAAGGAAAATGCATGAGTTCGTTAGCGAGACAGCTAAATACGGTGATCTCACACAGGGACCGCGAGTCGTAGATGCCCACACTTCCGAGCGGATGCGAGAAGTGCTGAAAGACATTCAGGACGGTACGTTCGCAAAAAACTGGGTGTCCGAGTATGAAGCCGGTCTGCCGGAGTACAACCGACTGCTCGAGGAGGATCTTAACAGCCAAATCGAAACAGTCGGCAAGGAGCTTAGAGGTCGTATGAGCTGGTTGCAGGAATGACTGAAATTAGAGGCATAACCTCGATTGTTGAGGAGACATATCATGAACGCAGCGGATGACAAACGAGTCGTCATTTTTGACACCACATTGAGAGATGGGGAGCAAGCTCCCGGATGCAGCATGACTCTCGATGAGAAGCTCCGTGTTGCCGCCGCGCTCGCAGAACTCAAGGTCGACATTATCGAAGCAGGGTTCCCGGCGGCTTCCCCCGGAGACTTCGAGTCTGTACAGACAATCGCTCGGACGATCGAAGGCCCCACGATCTGCGGGCTGGCGCGATGCAATACGGAGGATATAAAGCTGGTCTGGGACGCGGTGAGAGACGCGCAGCAGCCGCGCATTCATGTCTTTGTTGCGACTAGCCAGATCCATCGCGAACACAAGTTGCAGATGGCGAAGGAAGAGATCATCAAAGTAGCCGTCGAAAGCGTGACGCTAGCTCGGTCACTGTGTGAGGACGTCGAGTTCTCGCCGGAAGATGCGGCTCGGACGGAGCCAGAGTATCTGGCCGAGGTCGTACAGGCTGCGATCGAAGCCGGTGCGACCACGGTGAATATTCCGGATACGGTCGGTTATACAGTGCCGGGTGAATTCTTCGAGCTGTTTCGCTACTTGAAGGCGAACGTCGCGGGGATAGACAACATTCGTCTCAGTGCCCACTGCCATGACGATCTGGGTCTGGCGGTCGCTAATAGCCTCGCGGCGGTACAGGCAGGTGCGAGACAGATTGAGTGTACGATTAATGGGATCGGCGAACGCGCGGGTAACTGCTCTCTGGAAGAAGTGGTCATGGCCCTGCGAACTCGGCAGGAGTACTTCGGCCTCGAGACGGGCATTCGAACCCAGCGACTGTATCCGACCAGCCGGATCGTCGCTAACGTAACCGGTATGCATGCGCCACGGAATAAGGCCATCGTTGGGGAAAACGCTTTTTCTCACGAGGCCGGCATACACCAGCACGGCATGCTCCGCCATCACACCACCTACGAAATCATGCGTCCGGAGGACGTGGGGTTATCGCGGTCCAATCTCGTCCTGGGTAAACACAGTGGTCGTCACGCGTTCAGGGAACGAGTCGAACAACTTGGCTTTGAAATGGATGACGTCGAATTGAACCGCTGTTTCAAGGAGTTCAAAGAGCTCGCCGACCGGAAGAAGGAGTTGTACGACCAGGATATCGAGGCGATTATCATGAATGTCGATGTCGGCAAAGCCGGACCCTGGGCCATCGAGGAGCTGCACATTACGGCAGGCACGGGTAGTATCGCTGCTGCGGCGCTACGAATTAGTCACACGGACGGACGGGAGCTGCGGCAAGCTGCCGCAGGCGACGGCCCGGTCGCAGCGGTTTTTCGGGCGCTGGAGCAGGCGACCGGCGTGGAATTGGTCTTGAAAAACTTCGAAGTTCACGGTGTCACGGTCGGAGATGACGCTCAGGGTGAGGTTACGGTAACCGTCGAATACAATCAGCAGAGCTACCGCGGACACGCCGTGAGCACTGACATCGTCGAATCCGCGGCTTTTGCCTATCTCGAGGTGATCAACCGGGTGATTCGTCGCCGGGAAGGGACGGGCCAGGTGGCGGCAGAGAATGTCGCGCTTGGTAATCCTTAACGACGAGGACTGAAGGAATGCTCTTGTGAAGACCAGCAAGTACATCTGGCATGACGGCGAATTTGTTCCGTGGGAAAAAGCCACGGTGCATGTACTGACCCATGCACTGCATTACGGCTCCTCCGTTTTCGAAGGTATCCGTGTCTACAAGAGCCCGGCTGGACCCGTCGGGTTTCGTCTCACGGACCACATCCGTCGCATGTTCAATTCGGCCAAGATTTACTACCTCGATATACCTTACTCTCTCGACACGCTTGTCACGGCGTGCAAAGACCTGGTACTGAAGAACGGTCTGGTTGATGGTGCCTACATTCGTCCGCTCGCGTACCGAGGCTATGGCGAAATGGGGGTTGCCGGGGATCCCGCTGCGCCAGCAAATTGCTCGATCGCGGCCTGGGAGTGGGGTTCTTATCTGGGCGACGGTGGGCTCGAGAATGGCGTCGATGTCTGCATCTCTTCGTGGCAGCGGGTCGCGCCCAATACGGTGCCGGCCTTGGCGAAGGCAGGCGGCAATTATCTTTCGAGTCTTCTGGTCACGTTGGAAGCGCGCCGCCTGGGATTCACGGAAGGGATAGCACTCAACACCGCGGGCTATGTGAGCGAAGGTGCGGGCGAGAATCTGTTTCTGGTCCAGGACGGTACGCTCTACACGCCGCCGGTTTCAGCTTCGATCCTCGCCGGTCTGACTCGCCATTCCGTGCTCGCGTTAGCTGAGACCCTGGGTTTGGCCGTACTCGAACAGAATATTCCGCGAGAGATGCTCTATATCGCGGATGAGGTTTTTCTTACGGGCACCGCAGCCGAAATCACACCGGTTCGATCTGTTGACAAAATTACCGTCGGCAACGGGTGTCGCGGGCCGATTACGGCGAGCCTGCAGGAGAAGTTCTTCGGTCTCTTCGATGGTTCGACGCCGGACCAGTGGGGTTGGTTGGAGCCGCTCGAGGCAGGCGGCGGCCAGGTCGACCGTCCGGTCGCCGTCTGAGCGCGGAGACAACGATGAAGACCTTATTCGAGAAAGTCTGGGACCGGCATGTGGTTGTCGCGGAGACGGACGATTCCCCTGCGATACTCTATATCGATTTGCATCTCGTCCATGAGGTGACCTCGCCGCAGGCTTTCAGCCTCCTCCGCGATCACGGCTTACATGTCAGGCGGCCGGAGCAGACGCTTGCGACGATGGACCATTCGATACCGACGACGCCGGTGAGTTCGCTGGCGGACCTTGTGGTCGTGAGCGACACGCCCGCCACGCGGCAACTCGTTCAGATGGACAAGAACTGCAGCGAATTCGGCATCGTGCTACGCGGCTTCTCAAGTCCTGAACGCGGCATCGTGCACATTATCGGTCCGGAGCTTGGAGCGACGCAGCCCGGCATGACGATCGTTTGCGGCGACTCCCATACGAGTACCCACGGCGCGTTCGGCGCGTTGGCCTTCGGTATTGGTACGACGGAGGTGGCGCATGTGCTCGCGACTCAATGCTTGCTGCAGAGGCGACCGCAGACTTTCGCGGTGAATCTGGAAGGAACGTTATCTCGCGGCGTGACGGCAAAAGATATTGTGTTGAGCATCATCGGCCAGATCGGCGTCGGCGGCGGCACCGGACATGCGATCGAGTATCGTGGTTCCGCTATCACGGCGCTCTCGATGGAAGAGCGTATGACGATCTGCAATATGTCCATCGAAGCGGGTGCGAAGGCCGGGATGATTGCGCCGGACGACACGACCTATGAATATCTGGCCGGCCGCCCGCATGCACCGTCAGGAGCGGACTGGGATCAGGCGCTCGCGGCCTGGCAGCGACTTCCCGGAGACTCCGAAGCGCGCTTCGATAAGCAGGTCACGCTGGACGTGTCGAAGATGAAACCCATGGTGACTTTCGGGACGAATCCCGGCATGGTCATCTCGATCGACGAACCGGTGCCCACCCCGGCGGGGAATGACGCAGCATTCGCCAAGGCTCTGGCCTACATGCAACTCGAATCGGGCAAGCCGCTGGCCGGAACGCCTGTGGACATCGTGTTCATCGGTAGTTGCACGAACTCACGTTTGAGTGATCTCGAAGTTGCCGCCGGGCTACTGCGGGGGCGTCAGATTGCCGCAAACGTTCGCATGCTCGTCGTCCCGGGTTCACAACAGGTCAAAGCGGACGCCGAGGCGCGTGGCTTGGATCAGGTTTTCAAGGCAGCCGGAGCTGAGTGGCGCGAGCCGGGTTGCTCGATGTGTATAGCGATGAATGGCGACGTCGTACCGGCCGGCAAGCTGGCCGTAAGCACGAGTAACCGGAACTTCGAGGGTCGGCAAGGCGTCGGTGGCCGAACGATACTCGCCAGTCCGTTGACCGCTGCCGCTTCGGCACTGACCGGTGTCGTCAGCGACCCCCGACAGTTCCTGGATTAACAGCAATGAAGCCTTTGACACGGATCAGTTCCCGGACCGCTGTTCTTGCGTTGACCGACGTAGACACCGACCAGATTATCCCCGCCCGCTACCTGACGACAACGGTCAGGCAGGGACTTGGGCAGCACTTGTTTGCTGACTGGCGCTACGCAGCCGATGGTAGTGCAAAAGCGGATTTCGTCTTGAACCAGCCGGATGCAGAGGGTGCCGCGGCCCTGATCGTCGGCCGAAATTTCGGTTGCGGTTCCTCGCGCGAGCATGCGCCGTGGGCCTTATTGGATTACGGCTTTGAGGTTGTCATCAGTACAGAGATCGCCGACATCTTCTTAAATAATTCGCTGAAGAACGGGCTGATTCCGGTGATCGTGGATGAGGAGATTCATCGTTGGCTTCTCGATCATCCCGGTGTGGAGATCAGTGTAGACATTGATACGCTCGAATTGGTGATTCCGGAGCATGATCCGATCCCATTCAACATTGACCGCTTCTCCCGTTACTGTCTGTTGAACGGCATCGATCAGCTCGGTTTTCTACTCCAGCACGACGCGGCCATCGACGAATACGAAGCCCGAACTCGATGAGTCGCACCGTCGTCGTCTTGCCTGGAGACGGCATCGGCCCAGAGGTTACCGCTCAGGCGATCCGTGTACTCGAAGCGGTAGCAGCCAAGCTCGATCTCGCTCTGGAGCTCCTTGAGGCGCCGATCGGCGGTGCTGCTTTCGACGCGGTAGGCCGGCCTCTTCCGGACGACACACTCGCGCTCTGCCGTGCGGCCGACGCAGTATTTCTTGGCGCGGTCGGGGGGCCACAGTGGGCTGACGTGGCAGTGGAATTGCGCCCGGAGCAAGCGTTGCTTGATCTACGGCGATCGCTCGGCCTGTTCGCGAACTTGCGACCGGTCAAGCCCCATCCGGAACTCGCTGCGGCGTCGCCGCTGCGGCCCGAGCGGCTAGTCGGCGTGGACATGATCATCATTCGCGAACTGACGGGCGGCATCTATTTCGGCAAGCGTGGTCGGAGCGAATCCGCAGCGTTTGATACCTGCGAGTACTCGGTATCGGAGGTGGAACGCATCTGCCGTGTTGCTGGGCGCCTGGCCCTGGAGCGGCGTCGAAAAGTCACCTCGGTGGACAAGGCGAATGTGCTGGATACCTCGCGGCTGTGGCGCGAGACCGCGATCCGCGTGTTCACGACAGAGTTCCCCGAGATCGAACTCGAGCACCTCTACATCGACGCTGCCGCGATGCACCTGTTGAGCCGACCGGCGGACTTCGATGTCATCGTTACCGACAATATGTTCGGCGACATCCTTTCCGATGAGGCGTCGATGCTGGCCGGTTCGCTCGGCGTACTGCCCTCTGCGTCATTGGGCGCCGCCGGGCCCGGTCTTTATGAACCGATTCACGGCTCGGCGCCGGATATCGCCGGCCGGGATATCGCCAATCCCTGTGGTGCGATCCTGAGCATCGCGATGCTGCTGCGGCACTCTCTGGATCTCCCGGATGCTGCGGATGCGGTGGAGCTTGCCGTGCGCGACGCGCTCGAAACCGGGACTCGGACCGCCGATCTCGCGGTGACGGGGGGCGCGAAACCGACGGGTACCGCCGGTTTTGGCGACGCGGTACTCGCTCGCCTGGCGCTCTGAACGAACTCCTTGACGCCGGAACCCATCTGCTATAATGTATTAGCACATTATTACATTACTACGGCGCGGGTTCGCTATGAAACTTCATCGCGGTTTGACCGAACAGGCAGCTAGCGCAGCCGAAACGGGGTTATATCAGGCCATACTGAACCTCCGTACCGAGGACGAATGCCGGCGGTTCTTCACCGATCTCTGCACACCGGCCGAGCTCGAGGCGCTGGTGGATCGCTGGGCCGTAGTGGCTTACCTCGATGACGGACTCCCATACCGGAAGATTCACGCGCTAACCGGCGTCTCCGTTACCACCATCGGCCGCGTGGCCCGCTTTCTGAGCGCCGGGAACGGCGGCTACAGTACGGCCTTAGAGCGACTTAATAGAACTTAGGTAGAGACATCACCATGCAGCAACAAACCGCACGTATCAAGATTGCCGTGCAGAAGTCCGGGCGCTTGACCGATCACTCATTGGAGTTGCTGAGTCGTTGCGGCTTGAGCTACTCGAAGGGCCGAGATCAGTTGATTTGTTACGGAGAGAATATGCCTGTCGATGTGCTGTTGGTTCGTGACGACGACATTCCGAGCCTGGTGCAGGAAGATATCTGCGATCTCGGTATCGTCGGCTTAAATGTCGTCGAGGAATACCGCCTCGGTATCGGTACGGCGGACGCGTCGGCGGTATTTCGGCAGGTGAGCCTATTGGACTTTGGGCATTGCCGCCTGTCGTTCGGCGTTCCTGATGGCACGAGTTTCGAAGGTTCGGTGTCATTGGCCGGTAAGCGAATCGCGACTAGCTACCCGAGAATCCTCAAAGACTATCTGCAGCGCGAGGGCGTTGATGCGACGGTCGTTGAGTTTTCGGGTGCTGTTGAGATCGCCCCAAGCCTGGGCAAGGCGGATCTGATCTGTGATCTCGTGTCGAGTGGTTCAACCTTACGGGCCAACCAACTCTATGAGGCGCAAACGATACTCGAAAGCCGTGCTGCACTGATCCAAACACCCGTCCAGGTACCGGAAGAGAAGGCCGTCTGGATTAAACGATTGCTGCAACGCATCGAGGGCGTACAACAGGTACGCGAGAGCAAGTACATTGTGTTGCACGCACCGCGGTCTGCGTTGGACGCGATTCGCGCGCTACTGCCCGGCAGCGAAGCACCGACGATCATGCCCCTTGACGGGCGTGACGATAAAGTGGCCCTGCACGCCGTATGTCGCGAGAACGTCTTTTGGGAAACGTTGGAGCAGCTCAAGGAAGCGGGCGCAAGTTCGATTCTAGTCTTACCCGTAGAAAAGATGTTGGCGTAGTAGCGGCGTATGCAACAGGTCGTCTGGCAAAAATTGGATTCCGACGGGCGCGAGGCGGTTCTGCGTCGCCCTGCGTTGGTTCAAGACGATCGTTTGCAGATCGAAGTCGCGCGTATTATTCAACGCGTCCGGCGGGACGGCGATCAGGCACTGCAGGAGCTGACCGCGGAGCTTGACGGCGTCAAGCTCTCGGAGTTGAGAGTCACCGAAGACGAGTTTATCGCCGCGGAAAGGGCTCTGACTCAAGGTCAGCACGAAGCCTTAGCTGCAGCGGCGGCAAATATTCAGTCCTTCCACGAGGCGCAACTGCCTGAGTCGGTCGTTGTTGAGACGGCGCCCGGTGTCGTTTGTGAACGCGTATATCGTCCGATTCAAAGCGTCGGGCTGTATGTGCCTGCGGGCAGTGCTCCCCTCCCCTCTACTGCGCTGATGCTCGCGATCCCCGCTGCGCTGGCCGGTTGTCAGACGCGGATTCTGTGTACCCCCCCGCAGGCCGACGGTCAGGCGGATCGTGCGATCCTGACGGTGGCGAGATCATGCGGTGTGCAACAGGTATTCAAGCTGGGCGGCGCGCAGGCAATCGCAGCCATGGCTTACGGTACCGAGACCGTACCGAAGGTGGAGAAGGTATTCGGCCCGGGTAGCACCTGGGTCACGGCGGCCAAAGCACAGGTTGCCCAGGATCCGTTGGGCGCCGCACGCGACATGCCGGCGGGACCCTCCGAGGTCCTGATCATCGCTGATGACACCGCGAATCCCGCGTTCGTAGCGGCGGATCTGCTGTCGCAAGCAGAGCACGGACCGGATTCACAGGTCCTGCTAGTCACGACGAGCTCCGGCTTGTGTGCTGCAACGCTGACCGAATTAGACACGCAGCAGGCGCGCCTGCCGCGCCGGGACATCGTCTCGCAGTCACTGAAATACTCCGCCGCTATTCTGGTTGCTGATCTTGAGATGGCGGTGGAGGTAGCGAATCGCTACGCGCCTGAACACTTGCTGCTGCAGATCGAGAACCCCCGGGCCTGGCTCGATCGAATTCAGGCTGCCGGTTCGGTGTTTCTCGGGCCCTGGGCGCCCGAGTCCGTGGGCGACTATTGCAGCGGCACGAACCATGTCTTGCCGACCTATGGTTTCGCGCGCGCCTACTCGAGCCTTGGGGTCAGCGACTTCCTGCGCTCGATGACGGTCCAGGAGCTAACGCCGGCAGGCCTTGCGACAGTCGGGCCGATTGCCGAGACCTTGGCGGACCTGGAAGGCCTTGACGCTCACAGCCGAGCGGTACGACAACGCTTGGACTATCTTGCCGGTGAAGATCTCCGTAATCGGCTATGAGCGGCATCTTAAAACTGGCTCGGCAAGAGCTGACAAGTCTGCCGCCCTATGTCCCCGGCGCCTACGAGCCGGGTTACATTCGTCTGAATGCGAACGAGTCGCCCTGGAAGGCACCGGGCGATCCTACCGAGCGCGGCCTTAACATCTATCCGCCACCGCGCCCCGATTCGATTACGCAACGGCTTAGCGAACAGTACGCTGTATCCGCGAAAGCGTTGCTGGTTACGCGCGGCACGAGCGAGGCCATCGACCTGTTGATCCGCGGATTCTGCACCGCGGGCCGTGATCAGATTCTGATTTGCCCGCCGACGTTTGATATGTACCGGCTGTATGCGGGTATTCAGGGCGCCGAGGTTCTCTCGGTGCCGCTGCTAAGAGATCGGGACCCCGACCGGGATTTTACGCTCGACGTTTCGCGCATGATTGCTAACAGCAGTGAGCGCACGAAACTGGTTTTTATCTGTTCGCCCAACAATCCTACCGGGCGGGCAATGGACCCCGCAAAACTCGATGCTATCTGCCGTGCGGTCGAGGGTCGATCGTTGGTGGTCATCGATGAGGCCTATCAGGAGTTTTCGACGACACAGGGGTTTAGTGGGCTGCAGACTCGGTATGACCACGTCGTGTTGTTGCGTACGCTTTCCAAGTTTGTATCGATGGCTGGTGTGCGCTGTGGGGCCTTGATCGGCCAGCCGGAGTTGATCGAGTTTCTTGGTAAAGTGCTGCCGCCGTATACGTTTCCAACGCCCTCGATCGAACTGGTGTTGACCGCGTTGGCTACCGACTCACTACGAATCTCAGCAGAACGTACGGCGCTGCTGCGCGCCGAGCGGGCGCGATTGGCGAAGGCACTAGCGGCTAGTCCGCTGGTTACCAAAGTCTGGCCGAGCGATGCCAATTTCGTTTTGGTGGAGACGACAGACGGATCGCGCTTCGTTGAAGCTGCCCACCGCGCACGGATTCTGGTCAGGGTTTTTCCCACCGATGCGAATTTGACCAACTGTGTGCGAATCACCGTCGGTCAACCGGAACATAATGATCGGCTACTGCAAGCCGTCTCGAGTGAGGGGATCGCGGATGGCGAATAAGGTCTTATTTCTCGATCGTGACGGTACGTTGATTGAAGAGCCGGACGATGGGCAAGTCGATTCACTTGCCAAGGTTCGCTTGTTGCCGGGTGTGATCCCCGCGCTGCTGTCCTTCAAGGCGGCCGGCTACGAGTTCGTCATCGTCAGCAATCAAGACGGGCTAGGGACGGATGCGTTCCCGCAAGCGGACTTTGATACTGCCCATGCGCACATGCTACGCATGTTCAATTCACAGGGCGTTACATTCGCCGCCGAGTTCTTTTGTCCGCACACGGCCGAAGACGGATGTGTATGCCGCAAACCGCGAGCAGGCTTAATCCACGACTATCTGGCTACGCGCGATCTCGATCGTGACAGTTCGGTGGTCATCGGTGATCGGGAAACCGACCTCGAGCTTGCGGCCAACCTTGGTCTGAAAGGATTTAAGGTCGCCTGCGCTGGTTCCGCTGCAGAGACTTGGACGGAAATCGCTCACGTCCTTCTAGATCAACCTCGTCGTGCTGCGGTGACAAGACGCACGAACGAGACGGATGTCCAAGTGGAGGTGGACCTCGACAGACCCGGCCCGCCGCAAATCGAGACGGGAATCGGCTTTTTCGATCACATGCTCGAACAATTGGGAAAACATGGTGGTTTCGAACTGAATGTTCGTTGCTCAGGTGATCTTCGGGTCGACGAGCACCATACGGTGGAAGATGTGGCGCTGGCACTCGGAGAGGCGCTCAGACAAGCGTTGGGAGACAAACGCGGCATTCAGCGCTACGGATTCCTCCTACCAATGGACGAAGCAGTGGCGCAGATCTCCGTAGATTTGGGTGGAAGGCCGTATCTCGTGTTCGACGGCGAGTTCCCGCGAGAGCGCGTGGGCGAGTTACCGACCGAGTTAGTACCTCATTTCTTCCGTTCGCTTAGCGAAGCGCTGGGTGCTGCGATTCAGATCCGTGTCCAGGGCGACAACGCGCATCACATGGTAGAAGCATGTTTTAAGGGTGTTGCGCGGACACTGCGACAGGCGTTCGTTCGCGACGGCAAAGAGTTGCCGTCGACAAAGGGCGTGTTGTGAGCGTGTCGCCCGTCATCGTCGCCAGTGGTGGCGCGAATCTCGCCTCGTTGAAGTTCGCGTTGCAACGTCTCGGCATCGACGCGCCCGTAACAGAGAATCCCGACCAGATTCGCAACGCGAGTCATGTCTTACTCCCCGGTGTCGGTGCCGCTCGGGATGCGATGATGCGCCTCGATGCCGCGAAGCTTACAGCGTTGATTCCGCAGCTGAGTCAGCCGGTGTTGGGAATCTGCCTAGGCATGCAGCTCTTGTTCTCCGGTTCGGACGAAGATCATGCAGAGTGTTTAGGCATCATTTCGGGTCGGGCGCGCCGATTTCCGCAGGACAAGAAGCTGCCGGTACCCCAGATGGGCTGGAATCAGATTCGCCTTGGAGCGGCGTCGAAACTGCTGAACGGTCTCGCAGACGGTGGTTATGCCTACTTTATTCATAGTTACGCCCTGCCGGAGGGCGACTACACGCGCGCTACGGCTGAGTATGGCACGTCATTCTCGGCGATCGTCGCACAGGACAATTTCTACGGTACACAATTTCACCCTGAACGTTCGGCTGGTTTGGGTGCGCGCCTGCTCGCCAATTTTCTAGACCTCTAGTTCATGCTGCTACTACCTGCCATCGATATACGCGACGGGTGCTGTGTGCGCTTGCTCAGGGGCGACTTCGACCAGGAGACCCGCTACGACATCGATCCCGTAGAGCTCGCGCAGAAATACGCTACGCTCGGAGCTAGGTGGTTGCATGTTGTCGACCTGGACGGGGCTGCGTGCGGCGAGCCCGTCAACCTGGATCTAGTGAACGCAATGCACGAAAGTGCTGGGGCTAACATCCAACTGGGTGGCGGCATCCGCAGTCGCGATAGTCTGGTCCGCGCACTGGCCGTTGCCCAACGCGTTGTGATCGGGAGTCTCGCCATTACCCGGCCGGAGCAAGTCGAGGCATGGTTCGATGAATTCGGCGCGGAACGATTCACGCTCGCACTGGACGTACACGTGGCTGACGACGGTATGCCCTACATCACAACCCACGGCTGGCAGCGGGAGTCGCAGACGACGTTATGGGAGGCGCTGGCGCGTTTTGCGCCGACCGGAATCAAGCATGTGCTGTGTACCGACGTCGCGAAGGATGGCGCCCTGGAAGGGCCGAATCTGGCGTTGTACAGCGATTGTATCGAACGCTGGCCCGAGATCGTGTTCCAGGCGTCCGGTGGTGTGAGAGATGCCAAAGACCTTGAGGCGTTGGCGCAGGTCGGCATAACCCATGCGGTCTCGGGCAAAGCCCTGCTCGAAGGCCGGTTATCTACGGCGGAGATAAGATCATTCTTGCCAAACGAATAATTCCCTGCCTGGACGTGCGTGACGGTGTGGTCGTAAAGGGCGTCCAGTTTCGCAATCACCAGGTTATGGGGAATATTCTGGATCTTGCGTCACGGTATCGTGATGAGGGCGCCGATGAACTGGTGTTTTACGACATCACGGCCAGCCCCGATGGTCGTACGGTCGATCGCAGCTGGGTGAACCGCGTCGCCGAGATCTTGGATATTCCGTTTTGCGTTGCGGGCGGCATTCGCAGCTTGGATGATGCCGAAACTGTATTGAATTTCGGCGCGGATAAAATTTCCATCAACTCGCCCGCACTGGAGCACCCGGAGTTGATCGAGACGCTGGCGCGGCGATTCGGCTCCCAGTGCGTCGTGGTCGGGGTCGACAGCTCTTCAGAAGAGAGTGACTACTGGGTATACCAGTACACGGGCGACCCTGAACGCAGTCGTTCCAGTCAGCGCAAGACGCTGGAGTGGATTCGCGAGGTGCAGGAGCGCGGCGCCGGAGAGATTGTCCTGAATTGCATGAATCAGGACGGTGTCCGGCAGGGCTACGACCTCGAGCAGTTGACTAGCGTGCGCGCGGTTTGCCAGGTGCCGTTGATCGCCTCTGGAGGTGCGGGAGAACTCGAGCACTTCAAGGATGTCTTCGAGGTCGCCGCTGTCGATGGCGCACTTGCGGCGAGCGTCTTTCATTCTGCCGCGATCCGGATCTTTGACCTCAAAACTTATCTGCTCGACGCTCGCATTGCCGTGCGTCCCCCTGAGACCGAGGAGTAACCCATGGATCGAGTAGCTTTTCTAGCGAAGCTCGACAACATTATCGAGGACCGGCTAAGCAACCCCACGGCCGGAAGCTACACGGTGGAGCTTGCGACCGGCGGAGCGCTCAAGGTCGCGCAGAAACTTGGCGAGGAAGCCGTCGAGGTTGTCGTAGCCGCCGTGGCGGAGGACGACGCGCGACTCACGGCCGAGGCTGCCGACCTGCTCTATCACCTCCTGGTGTTATTGCGTGTGCGGGGTCTCGGTCTCGCCGACGCTGTCGCAGAGCTTGAGCGACGCCATAACGCGTAGGAGTAGATTTCGGCCGCAATTCCTCGGATCGGCATCCTGGTGGTGTCTATGCCGTCCGATTGGCCTCGTTGGCATAGGTATCAGCAGGACGTCTGGCTAAGGAGTCGGGGTTGGCCTGTGCGGTTTTCCGATTAGATCAGGATCTCCTCGGCGGGATCGCGCAAGTTGTAGTGGGAACTCATGACGTAACCGTAGGCTCCCGTATTGGCGATCAGTAGCACGTCCCCCTCCTCCGTCACGGGCATGAGACGCTCGGATCCGAGTCGATCTCCCGTCTCGCAGATTGGTCCGACGATCGTCACGACTTCGGTTGCGGCGTCGTGCAGCCGAGAGAGATTGACGATCTCGTGATAGGCGCCATACAGAGCCGGTCGGAGCAATGTGTTCATCCCGGTGTTGACGCCCACATATTGCATTCCACCTTTGCCTTTGAGCTGCGTCACCCGTGTAATCAGTACACCGGCCTGAGCCACGATAAACCGGCCCGGCTCTAACCACAGCTCGATCGAATCAGCGCTAGCCTTCACCGCACTCACGGCCTCGTCAAGGCTGGCCATGTCCAACGGTTTTTCTTCCCGGCGATCGGGAATCCCGATGCCTCCGCCGAGATCCATGTAGCGAACCGCGGGGAATCGAGTGCGTAACGCATTTAACTGCTCTCCTGTCTGTTGCCAGTTCTCTGCAGCCAGGATTCCGCTGCCTGTATGCGCATGCAGGCCGATGACCTGCACACCGGCCGTCTTGATCAGGTCGCTGAGTTCGTCCAGCTCGAACAGCGGTATACCAAATTTGGAGTGCACCCCGGCAGTACGGACGTGCTCATGATGCCCCCGTCCCTGACCGGTATCGATTCGAACAAAAAGCTCTCGACCCTTGAAGAGTTCGGGCCAGTGCTTGAGCGGGTGGAGATTGTCGAGCGTTACCCATACACCCTGCCCCAGAGCCCATTCGTATTCCTGCTTTGCTGCGAAGTTCGGCGTGAACAAAATACGTTCCCGTTGTATGTCAGGCAGCGACTGCAGCACGCGCTGGATCTCGCCCGGTGAGACACATTCGAAATTCACGCCCTGCTCATCCACAATTCGCAGGACATCCGGATGCGAGTTCGCTTTCATGGCGTAATAGATCGCGTCGACTGACTTCAGCGAAGTCAGGGCAGTCAACGCTGCCCGAATGGTGTCACGATCATAGACGTAGGCGGCCGTCCTCTCAGCGGCGATGGCAAGTAATTCATCTCGCTTCGATTCCCACCAAGGGGTTGGCAACGAGACTGGCGTTGATACGGGCGTTGGCCCAAGCAGTTGCGCCCAGGTGGGGCCGAAGACACCGCCCTCCTGAAATTTGTTCACGAGCAGAGCATGCAGGCGTTGTACGAGCCGATGGGCATGTTCGGAGTCGACGACGAATGTGAAGTTCAGGTCGTTGGCGGCCTGCGTAACGAGATGCACTTTGTGTTCTTCGAATACCTCCATCACCGAGCTAAGCTCGTGCAGAATCGCACGAATCCTGTGTCCGACGAGGGTTACGGCAGCACAATCTTCGATGACGCTGACTCGACACAAGTGGCTGAGGTCCGTTGCCAGCGCAGTCACCGCCGACTGATCTGCGACATTGGCGCCAACATCAATGGACACGGTGACGTTACTCTGCGATGTCGAAATAAGATCGACCGAGAATCCATGGCTACGGAAAATCTGGAATGCGTCCGCGAGAAACCCGACCTGATGCCACATCTCCATGGACTCCATGGCAATCAATGTCAGTCCACTGCGCTGCGTTATTGCTATGAGTTGCGGTGTATCTTCGCCCGCAGCACTTGAGATCACCGTGCCCTCCCAGTCCGGGTGGCTGGTGCACTTCAGGAACAGTGGAATACCCAATTTTCGCACCGGCGAAATGCTACGCGGATGCAAGATGCCACCGCCGGCCGAGGCGATTTCCTGAGCCTCTCGATAATGTAAACGCCGCAGCAATCGCGCCGACGGTATCGCTTTAGGATCCGAGCTGAAGAAGCCTGGCACATCGGTCCAAATCTCCAGACGGCGTGCTTGTAATTTTGCGGCGAAATAGGCGCCTGACGTGTCTGATCCGCCGCGACCCAACAGTACGGTATCGCTGCCGATGCTGGCGGCGATGAAACCCTGGGTGACGACTAAGCCGTCGATATTCGAGAGCTCTGCTTGAAGATCTTTGCTCGGCAAAGAATCACAGGTTGCGGCGAGAAAGCGGGAACGCTCAGTCTGGTCTCGTTGCGTCTCGCTTTGCAGCAGTTCACGCGCGTCTCTCCAGTGCACCGGCAGGCCCTGTTGCTGAAGGTAAGCGGCTCCCAAAGTCGTCGCGACCAATTCTCCCGTCGCCATTACCCGGGCGTGTACCCGCGGGCTGACTTCGCCTACTAGCCGGACTCCATCGATCAGTTGCCCCAGTTTCTGGAATTCTGACTCGAGCAGTTGCGGATCGATTTGCAGCTCCGTTGCGAGTTGTTCGTGCCGTTGTTGAATCGCATCCAGTTCCGCCGCGGTATCGGCAGCGGTGGCTCGCAGTAGCAGGTTTTCCAGCGCATCGGAGATGCCGGCCAGTGCTGAGTGAACCAAGACCGGCGTGAGCCCTTCGTCGAGCCGCTGTCGCAAAAGCTGGGCGATAGTCGTCCAGTTTTGGGCCGTCGCCACACTGCGGCCACCGAACTTCATCACGACAAACGGCGATTCGGGGAAAGGCGTCTCTACTCCTTCAACCCCGAGCCCCGCATGTTCCTGTTCACCCGTCACGATAGTGCTCCTGCAAAAAAAAACCCGCTGGGACTGTCCTCAGCGGGTTTTTCTTGATGACCGTGGTGTTGTATTGGCTACCACATGGGCACAAGTATCCCGCCGCCGATCTGCTTACGCATGATCATCGGGCCGGTCGTTCGTTTCATGCCGATGTGCATCATGGCGCGCAAGTTAAAGGCTACCTGCGGTTACGTCAAGGAACTTCTCTGAGATCCAGATCGGTGACAGCGCCCTTCGACGCCGAGCTTACCAACCGTGCGTATTTAGCCAACAAGCCCCGCGTGGCTTTGGGCGCCGGCGGCTGCCACTTGCGCAGCCGCAGATCCATCTCCTCGTCAGAAATCTGCAAGTCGATCGTTTTGGCCTGGCTGTCAATCGTGATCTGGTCGCCATCCTCTACGATCGCCAATGGCCCGCCGACCGCTGCCTCCGGCGTCAAGTGACCGACCACGAAACCGTGGCTACCGCCGGAAAAACGACCGTCGGTAATTAACGCGACTTTATCACCCAGGCCTCGGCCGATGATGGCAGCGGTTGGACTCAGCATCTCGCGCATGCCCGGACCGCCTTTAGGGCCTTCGTAGCGGATGACGATGACGTCCCCGGCTACCACGGCGCCGTCTAGAATGGCATGCAGCGCATGTTCCTCGGAATGAAACACTCTGGCGTGACCGCTGAAGCGGGTGCCTTCCTGGCCGGATATCTTGGCCACGGCACCCTGCGGCGCGAGATTCCCATACAGCACGGCTATGTGGCTGTCCGCTTTGATGGGATTATCGAGCGAACGCACGATGTCCTGCCCCTCGGGGTACGGATCCACAGCCGTGAGGTTTTCGGCGAGGGTCCTGCCGGTCACGGTGAGGCAGTCGCCGTGAAGGAGCCCTGCATCCAACAGAATTTTCATTAGCGGTTGAATGCCGCCGATTCGAATGAGTTCCGACATTAAATAACGACCGCTGGGCCTGAGATCGGCGAGTACCGGTACGCGAGCGCCGACACGCGTGAAATCATCCAGCGTGAGCTCGATCTGCGCGTCGTGTGCCATCGCCAGGAGGTGTAGTACAGCGTTGGTTGATCCTCCCAGCGCGATGGTTACCGTGATCGCATTCTCGAAGGCTTCCTTCGAGAGAATGTCTGAGGGCTTGATACCGCGTTGGACCAAAGTCATGACCGTCTGCCCGGCCTGCTCGCAATCGATTTTCTTCGCGTTGGAGACAGCCTCTTGCGCGGAGCTATTGGCGAGACTTAAGCCTAGCGCTTCGATGGCGGATGCCATGGTGTTGGCGGTATACATACCGGCGCAAGAGCCCGGACCGGGGATGGCGGTTGATTCCACTTCTAGCAACTCTGCGTCGCTGACCGTACCTGCTGCGACTCCGCCAACGGCTTCGAAAACGGACACGATGTCTCGATTCTTCGGTCCGGGCTGAATCGTGCCGCCGTAGACGAAAATCGAAGGTCGGTCCAGGCGAGCCATCGCCATGACGCAGCCCGGCATATTTTTGTCGCAGCCACCGATGGTCACGAGCCCGTCGAAGCCCTCAGCCGCAACGACGGCTTCGATCGAGTCTGCAATGACTTCACGTGAGACAAGCGAGTAACGCATCCCCGCCGTCCCCATGGAGATTCCATCGGAGACGGTAATCGTGTTGAAGATGATGCTTTTTCCACCGGCAGCATTGGCGCCGGCGGCGGCTATGTCCGCGAGGCCATCAAGGTGCATATTGCAGGGCGTGACCATGCTGCCACTCGACGCGATCCCGATTTGCGGCTTCGAGAAGTCCTCATCGGTAAATCCGACTGCCCTCAGCATTGCTCGACTGGGTGCTTGCTCGAGTCCGTCTACGACGATGCGTGAGTACTGGCGCGGATCAACTTCGCCATTCTTGTCCAACGTCTAATATCCTAATCGTTGTCGTGAAGGTCGCGGGTAACCCCGTATAGTATCATTCGATCAACGAGTGACGATTCTGAATATGGATTCTACCGAGACGAGGCTTCTTGGGCTCGATAGTGCGGGTTCCTACCCAACGGCGCTCTCGACTTTGATCGAGGAGATGAGCCTGCCGCAGCGCGGCAATATTATCTTTCTCGATGCACGCCTCCATGATCTATGGGGGCTCGGCCAGAACGTCATCCTGAACTGGTGCCCGGAAGGGGACGGCATTGCGATTCTTTCGGTTCCGCATTATTCCGTGGCGACCTATTCCGATAAAGTTTCGAGTGACTCGGTAGAGCGAACTCAGACCACCAGACCCTCGGAAGATTTCTTCAAGATGCTGATCTCGAAGCGCCGTCAGCTGACGCCAAGGAAGATGAAGAATGTAGCGACTCTGCTGGGAATCGAGAAGATCCATCTGCCGTTGCGCGTGCCTCTGACCAATTCTCCGCGGGAGCAGCAACTCATCGAGCAGATGATCAAACGCTATAGCATTAGTTACGTTGCCACTCGGGCCGTGGCGTTGTTCGATATTGTCGGTTTCAGTTTATCGAGCCCGTTCGAACAAATGACACAATTGAATAGTCTCTCCTACTCTGTTAACTCAGCGCAGAGCAAGCTGCTGGCGAAAAAAATAGGAATCGACTTCGGCCGTTCCACGACGGGTGATGGGTTCTATCTGTGGAATAGAGACCTCGGCCTGGAAGCCGACATCAATCTGTATCACTTCATGCATCTGGTGCTTGCAGACAATGCGATTGCTAGGAGCAAGGGTACGTATAATACGGTGCCCACGCTGCGTGCCGGCTTTCATATCGGCAGTAGTTACGAATTTCATCAGGCTGAAGGACTGAACCCGACGATCTATAACTACATCGTCGGTGACGTGACTGTGGAGCTCGCCCGTATGATCGAACGTGCCCTGCCAGGGCAAATCCTTGTCGGCGAGTTCTCGGCGGAAATCCCGAGCAGCGGTGGTTCCCCGGAAGATGCGTCCATGCTGGACTCGCTGGACTTCGTTGAGAAGGCCGCGAAGAGCCTTGAGCAGTTGAGTGGCTTGGAGCTATCGGGGGAGAAGATCGGTTCCATCCAGTGTTATTTGACCGGCACGCCATTGAAAGGCGGGGGTTTCAGCATCCGCCAGATTTCAGTTCAAGATAAGCACGGAATTTCGAGAAATGTTTTCAATTCCAAGGTTAATATTTACCGGCATCATGCAGAACCAATTTTTCTGGGGATAGAAGACCGAACGCTGGTGGCTGGGCCTGCGCAAAGACCGACCGAACCAGGGAGTGAACGGGACCGCGCTCCCGATCACCTCGGAAAGCGCTCTTAAGTTAGATATTTGGTTGGCGGGTCGAGGTTAGTCGACGACTAGCCCTGCGAGTTCTGCGGGCGTGACAGCAAGGGCGCGGGCCACCATATCGAAGAAATCGACTTCTCGGGAGGTCACTCGCGTATCGCTCTTTATAACTTCGGCGAGCGCCTGCACGGTTGTGACACGACTGGTGGCGTCGAGCTTGCGTCCGCAACTCGACAGAAACTTTTCCAACGATGCCGTCTCGTAGAGATCGGAGGCTGCCGCCACTCGGATACTTGCGGCACTGATATCCTTGCCGGTAGTTTTCTTGACAATCGCCTGAACCGTCTCGACCTCGACGGGCGCGATATTCGCATCAGAGCTTGACGCGCGCGCGAGTGTCATGAGCAGGACTTCCCGAAACAGTTGCTTCTTTTCCTCCGGGGTCAAATCGGTACCGCGAAAGATTTTCAGGACATTACTGAGATCGGCAATACTCATAGTTCAGGGTCTCTTGTTGCTCTGATTGTGGTTCGCCGTGAGCCAGTACGGCGAACATGGCCGAAGTATACACATCGCAGGTAGCAGATTGCACACAGCAGGGTTGCTATGATCGCGGCCTCATTGTGTAGCCTCATAAACGCAGCCCTCTCGATTGAGGGTCACGCAAACTCACGAGCGCTGTTGACGTGAGCTTGTATCGCATCCGAGTTTTATGACATTGGTCGGGGCGAGAGGATTCGAACCTCCGACCCCTTGCACCCCATGCAAGTGCGCTACCAGACTGCGCCACGCCCCGATCATGATCGCAAGTTTAACCAAAACCATCGGTTCTGGGGAATTAAATGGGTTTGGCTAGTGGTCCAACAAGGCTTTGTTGATGAGTTCAGCGAGTCGTGAAGCGGTTGACTGCTAGCGTCGTAGGAGTCGAAGGATGTCCTCGAGCTCGACACGGACCTGTTTTATAATCTGCTGGCTCTGACTCGTATCACTGCGGGCTTCGTCCCCGGTAAGCTTCTGTCGTGCGCCGCCAATCGTAAAACCATCCGCATAGAGAAGTCCCCGGATCTGCCGAATGATGAGTACATCTTGACGTTGATAGTAGCGTCGATTACCGCGCCGTTTGACAGGCTTGAGCTGCGGGAACTCCTGCTCCCAATATCTGAGAACATGCGCCTTCACCCCGCAAAGATCGCTTACTTCACCAATCGTGAAATAGCGCTTGCCTGGGATCGGAGGAAGCTCGTCGTTATTCCCGGGTTCCAGCATAGGCCTCTACTCGTGCCTTTAGTTTTTGGCCTGGCCGAAAGGTCACAACCCGTCGCGCGGTAATCGGGATCTCTTCTCCAGTCTTCGGGTTACGGCCGGGGCGTCGATTCTTATCCCGCAAGTCGAAGTTCCCGAACCCGGATAGTTTGACCTGTTCGCCTGTTGCCAGTGCCGCACGCAGGGTCTCATAAAAAAAGTCGACCAGTTCGCGTGCTTCGCGTTTATTCAAGCCAAGTTCGTTAAAGAGCGACTCGGCCATGTCAGCTTTGGTGAGTGCCATAAATGGGTCTTCGATTATTCGTTAAGTTCTTATTGTGGCCCCGAGCACACGCCCCAGATGCTCTGTTACGGACGACACCGTTCGGTCCGCATCCGCGTCAGTAAGGGTGCGGGATGTGTCTTGCAAAATCAACCCTAAAGCGACGCTTTTTTGTCCTGAATCGATGCCTTCACCACGGTAGACGTCAAAGATCACGACATTTTGTAACACGTCACCGGCATTCTCGCGGACGGTCTCGATGATTTGGTCCACGGAAACGTTTTCTTCGACGAGTAGTGCAAGGTCTCTTCGGACCGACGGAAATTTTGAGTAAGCGCGAAAATTCGGTAGCGTAGATTGCAGCGTTTGTTCTAAGCGGAGTGCAAACAAGATCACATTCGTTCGTAATTCCAGGCGGTGTTCCAAGACAGGGTGCAGTGAACCCAACCAACCAATATCTTCTCCAGCGAGCTGTATTCTAGCGGTCTGTCCGGGTCGTAGCGCAGGGTGCTCGGCGGGAGAGAATCGGATCTCATCGAGCCTGCCGGTGATCTGAAAAATCGCTTCGATGTCGGCCTTCACATCGAAAAAATCGACGCCTGTGGCTGCGAAATCCCAGTGTTCTGGCCATCGGCTTCCGGCTACAAGCCCTGCCAGTACTGGGGTTTCCTCGATCTTGCTCGCTACAACCGAGAATTGCCCGCCGATCTCAAAAAGTCTCATGCGACTCAGTTGCCGGCTCAGATTCAGCCTTGCCGTGGTCAGTAATCCGGACCAGAGCGAGCGACGCATGACACTCAGATCCTTGGAGATTGGATTGACCAACTTCGCCGTCGGCGCTCCTGGGTTGATCGCGTTTTCCAGCTCCTCATCGACGAAGCTATACGAAATAATCTCAGAGTAACCACGCGCGGCCAGCAGGTCGGCAAGTCGTTCTTCGGGCACCCGACTCTCGGTTACTGTACCGAGATGAACCTTACTCAACTCCGGGGTTATCGGAATATTGTCATAGCCGATCATGCGCGCGACCTCCTCCACCAGGTCTTCTTCGATACGCAGATCAAAGCGATATCCTGGCGGCGTGACGCGCCATCCATTTCGCTTTCGTTTCACATCCATCGCGAGAATTTTCAATATGCGCTCAACATTCTCCGCACTCACGTCTAGACCGAGTAAGGCTTGCAACCGCTCATGCCGCAGTAGGATCGGTTTGTTCGCGGCCAGATGCTCAGGCAATTTGGTCTCGACACACGGGCCCGGTTCACCGCCCACGATATCGAGCAATAACTCTGTGGCCCGTTCGATCGCGCGGGCCTGATGCTCGGGGTCGACGCCGCGCTCAAAGCGCATGGAGGCGTCAGTGTGCAGCCCGAAACGCCGCGCTCTACCGGCAATCGCCGGAGGCGAAAAATAGGCTGCTTCGAGGAAGATGTCCTGGGTTTTAGCATCGACGGCCGTACGCTGGCCGCCCATGATGCCGGCGAGTCCGATAGCTCCCGCCTTGTCTGCGATCACCATAACGTCTGCGTCAAGGTTGATCTCGCGGCCATCCAGCAATGTCAGTTTTTCGCCTTTGCGTGCCAATCGCACGACAATCCTGGTATCGATTTTCCGCTCGTCATAGCTATGCAGGGGCTGGCCGAGTTCGAGCATCACGTAGTTGGTCACATCCACTACGGGATGTATCGGTCGCAATCCCGCGCGGCGCAGACGTTCAGTGAGCCACACCGGCGAGGTGGCCGTATTAGAGATTCCGCGAACGATGCGGCCAACGAATCTTGGGCAACCGGCGTTTGCTTCGAGCTTGACGTTAAGGGTGTCCGAGCTCTGCGCCGCAACCGGCGAACTCGCCAGGGTCTCGAGCTTCAGTCCCTGAGTAGCGGCAATCTCGCGAGCGATACCCAGGACACTAAAACAGTCGCCGCGATTCGGAGTCAGGTCGATATCCAGAATCGCGTCGTCGAGTTGTAGATGCTCTCGAATCAACTGACCCAGTGGGGCGTCGTTCGGCAGCTCAAAAAGGCCGTCGGACGCTTCCGAAAGTCCGAGATCTTTCTCGGAGCAAAGCATGCCGTCGGACGATACGCCTCTGAGCTTGGCTCGGCCGATCTTTACCCCACCCGGTAGCAGTGCTCCGACCGGGGCAAAAGGCACTCTGAGCCCGCTCGTGGCGTTAGGTGCCCCACAGACGACCACGTGTTGCTTGCGGCCGTCATTGACGTTGCACACGACGAGCCGGTCTGCGTCAGGATGTGGCTCGACTGCCGTGATCTCCGCTACGACGGGTCCCTCGAAGTCGGGCGCGGCAGCCTCCACCGAGTCCACTTCTAGCCCGGCCACGGTCAACCGCTCAGCGAGCTGAGCGGGCTCGAGATCAAATTTGACCCAGTCTCGGAGCCATTCGATATTCACACGCACGGCAGGTGACTCATCTGAACTGCTCGAGAAAACGAATGTCGTTCTCGAAAAAAAGACGTAGATCATCCACGCCGTAGCGCAACATCGCGAGGCGTTCGACACCGAATCCGAGTGCGTACCCGGTATATTCCTCAGGGTCCACGCCGACGTTTTTTAGGACCTTCGGATGCACCATGCCGCAGCCTAGAATTTCCAGCCAGCGGCCAGACTCAGATAGCACATCGACCTCCGCGGACGGTTCGGTGAACGGAAAGTAGGATGGTCGAAATCGCAGCTCTACTTCTCGCTCGAAGAAGCTCGAGAGAAATTCGTAGGTGAATGACTTCAGATTCGCAAAGCTGATACCACGGTCAACCGTCAGGACCTCCACCTGGGTGAACATCGGAGTGTGCGTCAGGTCCGAGTCGCAGCGGTACGCTCGGCCCGGAGCGATCAACCGAATCGGTACACCGTGTTTCTCCATCGCCCGTATCTGCACCGGAGATGTGTGCGTCCTGAGTAACAGCCCGGACTCCAGGTAGAACGTGTCGTGCATGGCGCGAGCTGGGTGATCTTTTGGAATGTTCAACGCCGTGAAGTTGTAGTACTCATCTTCTACTTCAGGACCCGTATGCACCTCGAAACCTGCATGGGCGAAGATGCGCAGCATACGGCGCAACGTTCGTGTCACAGGATGCAGCGTGCCAGAGACATGACCACGGCCCGGTAGTGAAACGTCCAGACCGTCCGCTTGCAGGGTTGCCTGAATTCGCTCCTTTTCAAGCACGTTCCGGCGCGTTTTAATGGCGGCCGTCAGAGCCTGTTTCGCCTCGTTGATGATTTGGCCCGCAGCGGGGCGTTCGTCGGCGGAGAGCCCGCCGAGTTCTTTGAGACGGACGGTGAGTAGACCCTTGCGGCCGAGATATTTGACACGTACAGCATCCAGCTCGTCCAGGGTCGTAGTGCCTTCGACGGCATCCCGGGCTTGGTTAAGCAGTTGGGCGGTCTGGTTCACCGCGGAGTTTCCTGCCCAGATCCGACAGGATCTAGGATGCGAGAGCTTCTTTAGCAGCCTCCGCGATCGCGGCGAAGGCCGCTTGGTCGTAAACCGCGATGTCAGCTAGAATTTTTCGATCGATTTCAATCTCAGCACGAGTAAGACCGTGGATGAGTCGGCTGTAAGACAGCCCATGACCTCGTGCTGCGGCGTTAATGCGTATGATCCACAGCGCTCGGAACTGCCGTTTACGTTGGCGCCGGTCGCGGTAGGCGTACTGACCCGCTTTGATGACAGCTTGTTTCGCAACGCGATAGATCTTGCTGCGAGCGCCGTAGTAACCCTTCGCCTGGTCGAGCACCTTTTTATGGCGAGCTCTGGCAACCACTCCACGTTTTACTCTGGCCATTTTGCGTCCTCAGCTGTAAGGCAGTAGTTTGCGAACGGCTTTCTGATCGGCGTGAGCGATCTGCAGGGTCGCCCCGAGTTGCCGCTTTCTTTTCGGGCTTTTCTTCGTCAGGATATGGCTACGGAAGGACTGACCGCGTTTATAGCCACCCTTGGCGGTACGGGAGAACCGCTTCGCGGCCCCCCGATTGGTTTTAAGCTTCGGCATCTCTATCTCCTCATATGTAGCCGAACGAGTATTGCCTGAGACTCGTCGGGCGGCTCAGACCCTTTTATAGAGACAACGCCTTCGTCTGTATTGGGTCAAGCACTTTTTGTGACCTGTTGTCGTCTAGTTAGCAGACCGCTTCTTTGGTGCGATGATCATGATCATCTGGCGGCCTTCAAGCTGCGGGAGCTGCTCTATCGTGCCGTATTCCTCAAGGTCCTCTCGCACACGCCGTAGTAAGTCGACCCCCACTTCCTGGTGCGCCATCTCTCTACCACGAAAGCGAAGGGTCACCTTGGTCTTGTCACCTGCGGTCAGGAATTTGATCAGATTACGCAATTTAATCTGATAATCGGATTTCTCCGTGCCCGGCCGAAATTTGATCTCCTTGACGTGGGTCTGCTTTTGCTTCCGTCGAGCAGACTGAGCCTTCTTGTTCTGCTCGAATACGAACTTGCCGTAATCCATTACTCGGCAGACCGGCGGTTCGGAATTTGGGGCCACTTCTACCAGATCCATGCCCGCCGTCTGCGCTTGTTCTAAAGCTTCTGCGATCGGCATGACACCGACCTGCTCCCCATTAGCACCGATTACTCGGACATCGGGCGTGGTGATCTCGTCATTGCGTTTTACACGCTTAGCGTGGGCGATACCGGACTCCTTACAACATCAGACTCTTAAAGCATAGCGGCCGTGACTCGCGTCTCCAGTGGGAGTATGACCCCTAAGTCGCGCGTGCCGACGGCCGTTTTGTTTGCCTACACCCGCGACTCAGGCACAAACCCACGCGGATCAAACGGAATTGTAAGCCCGAGTCCGGGCCGACACAAGGGCAGCGCCTGACTAAAGACATTGATTATCATGGGCTTCCCGGAGCGATCTGTACGCGTGCCCCGTTCGCGAGCCTGGTATGCACCATCGCGTCGATTACGACAGAGACCCGAGATCCCTGCTCGGCGCATCAGCGAGGTGGTTCAATAGTCGGCCGCGGGGACGAGAATCACGTTGGTGATCAGACTCGCTCATCGTCAGGGACCTGTACTGAGCGCGTCGACGGCGAGGCTAGCGAGATGCGCGCGAACGCCCTCTAAGCCAACTCAACACGCTCTGCGCCCAGCGAACATAGGCTGCTGCAGGCCGGTAGCGATGCCGCCCAGTCGTGCCTTCGGTGATCTCCTCCAGCATGGCGCGGTTTCGAATCGCCTGTATTCTACTGGTGACGTCAGTGTCTCCAGCTTTTTGGTTCACAGAGTCAGTCTCATCCATTGCGTCGATCCTGGATGGTGTCCCGAAACCGTACTACGCGAGGGTTTCAGGGCAGCTCGATCATGTTGAGAAGGATCAATAGGCGCAGGATCAGCCTTTCTCCGGCCAGATTATGTGAACAGATTCACACTTGAGAGCGATTTCCGGGTTCACGTGCGAATTTCACTGCGCTACCTGCGGACCAGTCCACGGTGCTAGAACCTTGTGGGCAAAAAAAAGCCCGGTTTTGACACCGGGCTTTGGGGGTTGATCCTGGACAGGCGGGGAGTGAGCCGCTGAAGAGGATCGACTATCTGCTAAGCCAACTTAATACTCGCTGAGTCCAGCGAGCGCGGCTTTTGATCCCGGAAGTGTCCTCAAACGGATCTGGCACTTCCGCATAGAGCTGTAACTGATGGATAGCCCCAGA
>SMWC01000067.1 GCA_004357505.1 Gammaproteobacteria bacterium
ACGACCCTTCACGCCACCGAACGCACTACCGCGCCAGACACGCCCCGTGACAAGTTGAAACGGCCGCGTGCTGATCTCCTGCCCTGCGCCCGCCACGCCGATGATCGTGGCTTCGCCCCAGCCCTTGTGACAGCATTCCAGTGCCGCACGCATGAGATTCACATCGCCGACGGCTTCGAACGAGTAGTCGACGCCACCATCGGTCATCTCCACAATGACTTCCTGGATCGGCCGATCGTACTCGTTCGGGTTGACGAAATCGGTCGCGCCTAACAGTCGTGCCATCTCTTCCTTGTCGCCATTGATGTCGACTGCAAGAATTCGGTCTGCTCGGGCCATGACGGCTCCCTGGATCACGCTTAACCCCACGCCGCCGAGCCCGAACACGGCGACTGTCGAACCCGGCCGGACCTTTGCAGTATTCAACACCGCGCCGATTCCTGTTGTAATTCCACAGCCCAGCAGGCAGACCTTTTCCAGGGGCGCTGCATGCGCGACCTTGGCCACGGCAATCTCCGGAAGCACCGTGTATTCTGAAAACGTCGAGGTGCCCATGAAATGCAAAATCTCCTTGCCAGCGCAGGAAAATCGCGTCTTGCCATCGGGCATCACACCCTGCCCTTGGGTCGTACGGATCGCCTGACAGAGATTGGTTCTTCCCGAAGTGCAGAAGTCGCACTCACCACACTCGGGCGTATACAGCGGTATGACGTGATCGCCTGGCCTTACGCTGCTAACGCCGGCACCGATCTCTTCTACCACCGCACCTCCTTCATGACCGAGGATCACCGGAAACGCGCCCTCCGGATCCTCGCCCGAGAGCGTAAAGGCATCGGTATGGCACACACCGGTCGCCACGAGACGTATCAGCACTTCCAACTCCTTCGGCCCCTTGACGTCGACTTCTTCGATCGACAGAGGCTGCCCTGCTTCCCAGGCCACCGCAGCTCTTGATTTCATTTTGTTGCCCCTCGGCTTGCGATCGTTCTTGGCGAACTCTATCGAATTGTAAGCGGAGGGCTCGCGCACCACCATTGGCTGGCAGGACGGCCGTTATACTCCTGCCTGCCATAATCATTCTGAATTCGTAGAGAAATTCGACCACTCAAATGCAGATCTATCTGGGAATTGGAACCAATCTTGGTGACAGAGCCGGCAACCTGAGCCGTGCGCTGGAACTATTAGGCACCAAGCCCCTGACGATCCGACGGATTTCTCCGGTGGTCGAGGCTCCCGCACTACTGCCCGACGGCGCACCAGCCGAGTGGAATTTGCCGTTCCTGAATCTAGTCGCCGAATGCGAAACTGAGACACAGCCGGAAACGCTGTACAGCTGGATCGATGAGATTCATACGACGCTCGGTCGTAAGGCTGCGGCACGCTGGTCACCGCGTCCGATCGATATCGACATCCTGCTCTGGGGCCGACAACAGATTCGCACCGAGCAGCTGACCATTCCGCATCCACGGATGCAGGAGAGAAGCTTCGTTCTTACGCCGTTGATCGCGCTCGAGCCTCGCTTGACGATTCCGGGTCTGGCCAGCAAGACAATCCTAGACTGGGCCAGAGAGCTCCCTCAACACATTCCTCTGTGGATGGGAGTATTGAATGTGACGCCGGACTCGTTCTCAGATGGCGGGGAACACGAAACCTGGCCCGCTATCGAACCGTACCTCGACGCGATGATCGACGCCGGCGTCCATATCATCGATGTCGGCGGAGAATCGACCCGGCCCGGTGCGCAGCCGATCTCGGCGGACGAAGAATGGCAGCGTATCGGCGCGACTCTGAAGCAACTAGTGACTCGCCGTAACTCGACCCTGTTGGCGCCTCGAATCAGTGTCGATACCTATCATGCAGATACGGCCCGAAAAGCTCTGGCACTTGGCGTGGACATGATTAATGACGTAAGCGGTCTAAGCTCGCCCGAGATGTTGGAGCTCGCCAAGTCGGGCGACGCAGACTGGGTCGCCATGCATAGCATGAGCGTGCCGGTCGACCCGAAACGACAACTGCCCGTGGACGACGACGGCTATCGAGCCGTAGAGCAGTGGCTCCTTGAGCAGCTCGAATCCTGGGACAAGTCCGGACTGGACTTGAATCGCATCATCTTCGACCCGGGCATCGGTTTCGGCAAGAACAGTCTCCAGTCTCTGCAGATCTTGAGACGCGCCGGCGAACTCCGACGCCACGGCTTGCGGATCCTGATCGGTCACTCTCGAAAATCGTTTTTCAACCAACTGACCGGTAAAGAGATGGTCGATAAAGATCTAGCGACGCTGGGTGCGTCTCTACAACTCTGTCAACAGGGCGTGGATGTGCTGCGGGTACACAACGTGCCACTGCATACCTCGGCTTATCGAGGATGGAGCCACTTGCGATAACCGTCGACCGCTACAGTAGCACTACGCCGGTTAACTCGCCTTGGACATACCGTTGGTCATGAGCTCGAGTAACGTCGCCGCTTTATCCAGGCTCTCCCGGTACTCTGCCTCGACCTCGGAATCTGCGACGATACCGCCTCCTGCCCATGCATAGATCTGCTCGCCCTGCCGTAGCAGTGTGCGAATCGCGATATTCGAGTCCATATTGCCGTCGAAGCCGATATACCCGATCGAACCGCAATAAATATTGCGACGGTGTGGCTCCAGCGACTCGATGATCTCCATGGCTCGTACTTTAGGCGCGCCCGTGATCGAACCGCCCGGGAAGCAGCCCCGCAGCAGATCCAGCGCATGCTTATCCGCCGTCAGTCGCCCGCGGACCGTACTAACCAAATGATGAACACTCGCGAAGCTTTCGATCTCGAACAGTTTCGTGACGGCGATTGAACCCGGTACACAGCTCTTGCCTAAATCGTTGCGTAACAGATCGACGATCATTACGTTCTCGGCCCGATCCTTGGTACTTGCCCGAAGCTCGCTCGCGAGCTCAGCATCTCTATGTTTCGAGGGGGAGCGTGGGCGCGTTCCCTTGATGGGTCTGGTCTCCACACAGGATCCTCGGACACTCAGAAACCGCTCTGGAGAGGACGACAGTAGGTCGCCCGAAGGCGTCGAGAGGAAAGCGGAAAAGGGTGCGGGGTTGATCTGCCGAAGACGCTCGTAAGCTTGCCAGGAATCGCCTCGCACTCGAACATTGAAGCGCTGGGTGAGATTCACCTGATAGCAGTCTCCCGCTCGAATATGCTGCTGGACGCGGCGAAACGCTTCTGCGTAAGTGTCGCGATCGAAATTCGAAATTACGGATGACAACACTTCGAAAGCTTGCACAGGCACGGCGGGGGGTTGACCCGAAAACTTCTCTAGCAATTCAGGCCACTCGTCCAGAGTTCGCTCATCCCGTCCCTGACCGACCAGCCAGGCGCGCTCCCGCAGATGATCGACAACGACCGCCCAATCGTAGAGACCGACTGCCATGTCGGGCATGTCGATATCTTGCTGCGCCATGCGGGGTAGCCGCTCGTATCTTCGGCAGAGGTCGTAGCCGAAATATCCGATAGCGCCTCCGGAAAACGGCAACCCGTCAACACCGGGCATGTGCTTGCCCAACTGCCGCTTCAATAGCTCCAGCGGTTGCTCGTCTGACAGCTCAACGTGATTCCGGGTTGCAATCTCGGTCACTTCACCCCGAGTGGTCAGCGTCAGATACGGTTCGGTGGAAAAAATGTCGAAGCGACCCTGGCTGCTCCCAGGTCGACCACTGTCGAGCAGTGCGCACCACGGTGCGTGAGCGAACGCGCGGAACCGCGGTAGCATGTCTGCTGCGTAATCGAGCTCGGCAAGTCTAGGCTGGGTCACTTGGACGGAGGAAGTAATTTCGGCGGTGGAGACAGGACCATATCACGGCTGCTTGGTTCGCACGCTTCGATAGTGATGCCAGACGAGTCTGGCAGCGACCGCCCGCCGAGGCTGCCATCGGTCTCCGGACTCGGCCAGCGCCTCAGTCTCAATTCCCGGCAAGATATCCGCAACGCCATGACGCAGTGCCAGATCACCCTGAGGCCATACATTGATGCGGCCTAAGGCTGACATGACATAGATTGCGGCGCTCCAGGGTCCAATTCCGGGTAGCGCGATCAGCGCCGCCATCGCCTCTCGGTCACTCATCGACGTAAGCCTGGCTAATGAGAGTCGCCGTTCGACGATAGCGCGCGCCAACTCGTAGCAATACCGAGATTTCTGCCGCGTCAATCCCAGCGTTCGAAGCTTATCGGCGCCGGCGGCGTGGATACGACGCGCCGACAGGCTACCAAGTTCTATTTTTAGCCGCCGATGTATGCTGCGAGCCGCTACGATCGAGATCTGCTGTTCCAGAATAATCAGCACGAGCGAATCGATTCCGGGTTTTCGGCACCAGAAGTCAGGCAACCCCCAGCGGCTCACGATCCTGTCGAGTTCGGGATAACGTTTGACCAGCGCGTGCGCGTAGGACGGGAACGTCTCTGCGGTCAATTCAAGATTGTCGGTCATATTAGCGGCGCTGGCGCGTTCTTCGGGGTGATAGAATCTCAGATCGTGCGGCGGCCGCTATAGCGACCACGAACTCTACCGATCCTGGAACAGCATGCAGAAGATCTTGGTCTGTCTGAAACGCGTTGTCGACTACAACGTCCGTATCCGTGTAGAGGCTGATGGCTCCGGCATCGCACTCGAAGGTGTCAAGATGGCCCTCAATCCCTTCGATGAGATCGCACTCGAAGAAGCGCTGCGGATTAAAGAACGCGGTCAAGCCGAGGAGGTAGTGGCGGTTTCTATCGGCGTGACCGAGTGCCAGCAACAGCTTCGCACAGGGCTCGCCATGGGCGCAGACCGTGCCATCCTGGTAGAAACGACCACAGCACTCGAACCCCTAGGCGCCGCGCGCGTCTTGAAGGCATTAGTCGATCGCGAGACACCAGACCTCGTGCTCTTGGGGAAACAAGCCATCGATGACGACAACAATCAGACTGGGCAGATGCTGGCTGCGCTGTGGGGCCGTCCGCAGGCGACTTTCGCATCAGAGGTCGTCCTGGGCGACGGCATCATGACGGTGACTCGCGAAGTAGACGCCGGGCTGGAAGTTATTGAAGTCGATCTGCCCGCCGTGATAACGGCCGATCTGCGCCTCAACGAACCGCGCTACGTGAAGCTCCCGGATATCATGAAAGCGAGGAAAAAGGCGCTGGAACTGATCCCTTTGCAAGAATTGAGTATCGGGATTGAGCCGCAGTTCACGGTCAGGAGGACCGCTCCGCCACCGGTTCGGCAGAAAGGCATCATCGTTAAAGACGTCGCAGAACTTGTGCAGACCCTGACGGACAAAGGGCTACTGTGATGGCGCGAGTACTGATCGTCGCCGAACACGATGGCGAGCACCTGAATCTCAGCACGGCGA
>SMWC01000068.1 GCA_004357505.1 Gammaproteobacteria bacterium
CGCGGGCGATAATCTTCAGGATCTCAAGGCGGGCTACATCTTAGGTGCGACACCCTGGCGACAGCAGGTGATGCAGGGCGCGGGCGTCATCGCCGCCGTACTGGTCATGGCACCGATATTGAATCTGCTGTTGCAGGCTTATGGTCTTGGTGCGCCGACGCCTGAACATCCGAACGCGCTGCTCGCGCCGCAGGCGACCCTGATGGCCTCTGTGGCAGAGGGTGTATTCGGCGCCGGTTTGCCATGGATGATGGTTGGTATTGGTGCGGTGATCGGTGCCGTCATCATCGTTTTGGATGAGTACCTGAAAGCGACGCAGGCAAACTGGCGTGCGCCCGTTCTGGCAGTGGCGGTCGGAATTTACCTGCCGCTCGAACTGGCGACTGCGATCCTGCTCGGGGGGTTGATCGCGTACTATGCGCGTCGTCGCAATAAGGCCAGCGGTACGGACGCGGTTGTCGGTCAGCGTCACGGCATGTTGTTCGCCTCCGGCCTGATCACGGGCGAAGCTCTGGTTGGGATCGGTATGGCCATACCGATCGTCCTCAGCGGCAATCCGGACGTGATCACGCTCGGCGTTGAGTTACCCAGCGTGATCGGGCTGCTGGTGATCGCGGCGATCAGCGTGTCGCTGTATCGCGTTGCGAGGACACGTGAGTAGACACTTGAGTATCGAAGTCGTGTGATCGGATGGAATCGTCTAACGACAACGTTGTTGCCAGTCTAAACGCACGTCAGATTCGGTTGATGCGCCTGGCAAGCTACGCGTCGGTTGCTATGGCGTTGACGCTGATTACGTTGAAGGTTTGGGCCTGGTACGCGACCGATTCGGTGGCATTGCTCAGTTCGCTCGTGGATTCGCTGCTGGATCTGGTCGCCTCCGTGATCACGCTGTTCGCAGTTAAGGTGGCTGTGTCGCCCGCGGATCGAGAGCATCGCTTCGGTCACGGTAAATCTGAGGGAATCGCGGGTCTTGCGCAGGCCTTGATCGTTACTGGCTCCGCCGGTTATGTTGGCGTTGAAGCCGTGGCACGTTTGTTGGCGCCTAGCCCGGTTTTGCAGCCCGGGCTGGGTCTCGGCGTGATGTTCGCTTCGCTCGCGCTCACACTCGGCCTCGTCATGTTTCAAAGCTTCGTCGTTCGCCAGACTGGATCGTTGGCGATCTCCGCGGATGCGGTGCATTACAAGGCTGATATTCTGACGAATGTTGCGGTCCTCGTTGCGATATTCGCCTCCGTGCAGTGGCAGTTTCATATCCTGGACCCATTGCTAGGACTTGCCGTTGTCGTGCTGATTCTGTTGACCGTTCGCGTGATTGCGATGAACGCTATCGATGTACTACTGGATCGCGAACTACCCGACAATGAGAGACAACGTATAAAGGACATCGCGTGTTCCCACCCAAGGGTCAAGGGGATGCATGACATGCGAACGCGTTCATCCGGGGTCGCCCGGTTCATTCAGTTTCATCTGGAATTGGACGCAGGAATCAGCCTCGTGGAGGCCCACGAGATTTGTGATGCCGTAGAGTTGAACGTCCGGAGTCAGTTTCCGGGCGCTGAGGTGTTAATCCACGCCGATCCCTTCGGTCTCGCGGAAGACCGCGACTCGTTTTAGCCTTACTCCGTCGGGTTGCCCACGATCTCCGGTCGACCTTGACCGTTTACTTGTCTGCGCGCTCCGTCGCAACGAGATCGTCAATGAGGTCTATCAGCTCGTCATAGCCGCCAGCCATGCCCGCATCGGTCGTGTATTTTCCGTTGATGACCACGGTCGGAACGCTCGCGATGCGATAACGGCGGGAAAGCTCGTCTGCTCGGTTCAGCTTCGTATTCACCGCGAAGGACTCGTACGCAGCATTGAATGCGTCAGCTTCGACGCCGTATTGGCCAAAGAACTCTGCCAGTGCCTCCTGGCTATCGAGGGAGTTCTGATTGTTGTGTATCTCGCGAAAGATTGGTGAATGTAGTTCGGCAACGACGTCTAGAGCTTCCGCGGTGTAAAATGCGCGGGCGTGAATCTGCAGCACGGAATTCCAGACCGCCGGTATACGCACGAAGCTCACGTCGTCCGGAAGATTTTTGCGCCAGTTCTCCAAATAGGGATCGAACGTGTAGCAGTGCGGGCAGCCATACCAGAAAATCTCGGCGACTTCGATTAGATCAGGGCTGGAGCTCGTCCCTTGTGCTGCAGGAAATCTCTGATAGTGCGTGCCGAGTTCGAAGCGGCCGGAGGCCGGCGCCGAATCGGCTTGAGCCAATACGATGTCCCGCCGTTCTTCGCTGCCGCTAGAAGTTGGCTCGGCGGCGATGCTGGCCGGCTCCGCCACTTCCGCAACCGCCGTCTGAGCAATGTTGGTGACTTCGGGCTCTACAGGTGCTGGCGTTGGATCGCCACCACCCCTCAACGTGAACACGAACGCCGCAACTGTGAACAAGCACACTGCAAGAACGGCCGATAATGCTGTTTTCGATGCTATTGAATGCGACACGATTGCTTCCTCTTCTGCGCTTGATGTCTAACGTAGACCTTGGATGTAGCTGGCGACGGCCCGTATCTCGTCTTCCCTTAACAATACGGCAATATCGCGCATCATCTGATTGACTGAACTGTCGGAGCGTCGCTCGCCGGACGCGTAAGCATGCAGCGTATTGACGACATAGGCGGCGTGCTGACCGCGGACGACTGGAAAGGTGGCCAGCGGATTGCCCCGACCCGACGGACCGTGGCAGGCTGTGCATGCGGCAACGCCGCGATCCGGAAGACCACTCCGATAAATACGCTGTCCGAGTTCGACGAGCTCCGGATCGGCGCCGCGTTGAACGGTGGGCAACGTTGCAAAATATGCGGCCAGGTCGGCAATATCCTCTGCCGATAATGGGCTCGCGAATGCTGTCATCAGGACGTCTTGGCGCTCACCGCGTTGATACGCTTCTAGTTGCCTGACGAAGTAACTTGCATGTTGTCCCGCCAGATTCGGCCACTCCGCCATCACGCTGTTACCTTCGGCGCCGTGGCACGCTGCGCAGACAGCAGCTTTGGCTCGCCCCGCTTCGGCTGAGCCTTGGGCAAGAATCTGGCTGCTAGAAACGAGCACCAGCGCGACGGCTGCTAGACTCGATAGTGCCGCTCGAGTCGCTCCAGAGTTCAGCGCTGAATTCCTATACCTCACGCTCTTGCTGCCTCGCATTATCGCATTACAAACGGCGAGAGATTGTACACTAAACCGCTCAATCCCAGCATCGCGGCAAACTGAGAGCTACGTCACAAATGGCCTTTTCCCTGAGCCCGGACTTTCTTAAAAGTGCTCAAAAGGCGACCCAATTTCCTGCCGATAGCGGGCGGGAAGTCGCATTTGCGGGGCGCTCCAACTCCGGAAAGTCCACTGCGCTCAACGCGATCACAGCCCGCCGGCGTCTGGCTAGGACGAGTAAGACCCCAGGGCGCACGCAGCTGATCAATTTCTTCGCACTTGAGGAAACCTGCCGCCTCGTCGATCTGCCTGGATACGGTTATGCCAAGGTTGCCGAAGCCGTGAGGCGACAATGGCGCGTGCTACTGGAAGATTACTTCCGCGATCGCCGTTCACTTTCGGGCTTGTTTATTACCGTGGACGTACGTCGAGGGCTCAACGATCTGGATCAAGTGATGCTGTCCTGGTCGCGAGCGGCCAAGGTCCCGGCTGCCGTTCTGCTGACCAAAGCCGATAAGCTAAGTCGAAACGCCGCCCGTCAAAGACAGCGGCAGATTGCGGTCACGGCGCCTGAAGACGTACCGTTGATACTGTTCTCCGCACCGGGACACCAGGGTCTGGAACAGGCACGCGAGCAGTTGCTAGCGTGGCTCGACAAAACGGACGATAAGGCGCGCTGATAAAAAAGAGACCCCGGGTGCGGGATTCAGGGGACACACCCGGGGTAGAAAATCCCGGTATGGGGACACCGGGAGATAAATCCCGCAAAGGGAGGTTCGCGGGGGACGCTTTCGCGTCTTTTGAGTTAGGCTGATGAGTCTCGAAATAGTTCCCGGCACGTGGAATCGTGCCTAGTGGGCCTCGTCCCAGTTGGCGCCGAAGCCGAAGTCCACCTTCAACGGCACCGACAGCGAAGCTGCGGATTCCATGATTCGCTGCACCTCGCGCGCTATCTCTGCGCATTCGGGCTCGATGACCTCAAACACGAGTTCGTCGTGGACTTGCATGATGACCCTCGCGTCGGCGCCCGAACTCGTCAGCCACTCGTCCACCTGAATCATGGCGCGCTTGATGATATCCGCCGCCGTGCCTTGCATCGGCGCGTTAATGGCGCTGCGCTCGGCGTACTGCCGACGCTGATGGTTACGCGAGTCGATCTCCGGTAAATAGAGCCGGCGCCCGTATACGGTGGAGACATAGCCGTGTTTTCGGGCCCGCTCGCGAGTCCGGTCCATGTAATCTTTCACGCCGGGATAACGACTGAAGTAGAGATCCACATACTCCCGTGCCTGGCCGCGGTCTATGCCGAGTTGACGCGCCAGGCCGAACGCGGACATTCCGTAGATCAGGCCGAAATTGATCGCCTTGGCCGAGCGGCGTTCGTCGTCTGACACTTCATCCGGGCTGATGCCGAAAACCTCGGCGGCCGTGGCCCGGTGAATGTCGATATCAGCGGCGAACGCTGCGAGTAAGCTTGGATCCTCGGAGAGGTGGGCCATGATACGCAGTTCGATCTGGGAGTAGTCGGCGGCCAGCAACTTATACCCCGGTGGCGCGATGAAAGCTTGCCGGATACGCCGGCCGGCCGGCGTGCGGACAGGGATGTTTTGCAAATTTGGATCTGATGATGAGAGTCGCCCCGTTGCAGCGACGGCTTGATGATAAGAAGTGTGGATGCGCCCGGTACGCGAATTGATCTCTGCGGGCAACTTGTCGGTATAGGTCGACTTGAGTTTCGCCAGCGCCCGGTACTCGAGAATCACCTTCGGCAGTTCATAGTCATCGGCGAGATCCTGCAGCACACTCTCGGCGGTGGACGGTTGCCCCTTCGGTGTTTTGCCGAGTATCGGCAAGCCGAGTCGATCGTAAAGAATTTCCTGAAGCTGCTTCGGCGAAGACAGATTGAACGGTCCGCCGGCGAGTTTGTGCACGGCGGCTTCGGTTGTGACCATTGTTGCGGCGAGTTCCTGGCTTTGCTGTTGGAGCATACCCGCGTCGACCAGTACACCGAGATACTCCATCTTCCTCAGCACGTTGATCAACGGCCGCTCGATTTCCCAATAAATATTCTGCAGTGACGGCGTTTCTTCGAGCTTCGGCCACAGCGTCTGGTGAAGCCGAAGCGTAATGTCGGCATCTTCCGCCGCGTAGGCTGTGGCGACCTCGATATCCACTTCGTCGAAGCACAGTTGCTTGGCGCCTTTGCCCGCGACGTCCTCGAACTTCGTGGTTTTGACGCCTAGATATTTACTGGCCACGGAGGCCATGTCATGGCGCGTGGCAGTGGAGTCGAGGACGAACGACTCCAACATGGAATCGAATGCCATGCCGCCAAGCTCGATGCCGTGATTTCGGAACACATGGGCATCGTATTTGAGGTGGTGCCCTACCTTTGTCGCCGAACTTTCCAGCCAGGGCTTCATGCGCGCGAGCACTTTGTCCCGGTCCAACTGCTCGGGCGCGCCCGGATAGCGATGCGCGACAGGAATGTACGCTGCGGCGCCCGCTTCCACCGACACGGAGATGCCGACGAGCTCGGCCTGCATATAGTTCAGACTCGTCGTCTCCGTATCTACGGCCACGATCTCGGCCGACTCGATGCGTGTGAGCCAAGCCCCCAGCGCGTCATCGGTCAGCACCGTTTCGTAGTTTGTGGCCGGACGCTGAGGTTCTTCCTCTTCGAGCGGGCCGATGCGCCGCAGCAGGCTCTTGATTTCGAGCCGTTTGTAAAGCGCTTGCAAACGCGCCGCGTCGGGCTCGCCGTAGACGAGTTCGGCCGGCTCGCGGGGCAAGTCGACGTCACAGACGATCGTCGTGAGCTCTTTGTATAAGGGTAGAACTTCGAGCGAATTGCGAAGACTCTCCCCGACTTTCCCCGGGATCTCCTCGGCATGGCTCGTAATCGTGTCGAGGTCACCGTACTCTGCGAGCCACTTCGCGGCAGTCACCGGGCCGACCCCTGGCACGCCCGGAATATTGTCGGCACTGTCGCCGACGAGCGCGAGGTAGTCGATCATCTGCTCCGGTCTCACGCCGAACTTTTCGAACACGCCGTTCGGGTCCATCGTGGTATGGCTCATCGTATTGACGAGCGTGACATGCTCGTTGACAAGCTGGGCCATATCCTTGTCGGAGGTGGAGATGACCGTGGTCAGGCCCGCTGCGGTGGCGCGGGTCGCGAGCGTACCGATGACGTCGTCGGCTTCTACGCCCTTTACGCGTAGCACCGGCAGGCCGATGGCTTCGACCGCCTGAACCAGCGGTTCGATCTGCGGGCGGAGATCCTCGGGCATCGGCGGCCGGTTGGCCTTGTACTCCGCGTAAAGATCGTCGCGGAAGGTCTTGCCGGGAGCATCGAAAACGACCGCAATACGCTCCGGCTGGTACTCGTCGAGTAGGCTGTAAAGCATATTCAAGACAACGTGGATTGCGCCCGTCGGTTCTCCCTGACTCGAGTTAAGTCTGAGTCCTGCTCTGAGTCCCGCGTGGTAGGCGCGAAACAGATACGTCGAGCCGTCCACCAGAATGAAGGGCTTATCTCTCATAGATTACCGTGCGATGGTTATTGCTCATCGTCGGTCTCATCGCCCGGTGCATTGCTCTCGCTGCCGGGCGTAGGCTCCGCGACAGTGGGCGTAGTCGTAATCTCGGGGTCCGGCAGGATCAGATCGCCCTTCTGACCGCAGCCTGCGAGCAGCCCACTCGCAGCGAAAAGCACGATGATGATCTGTCGTGGAGTTCGTGTCGTTACGGGCCAGGGCTGCATCGTCGTCGTTAGTTATCGCGCTGCCGTTTTAGCATCGCCGCAATGCGCTGATAAGCTTCCCGAAATGGGATACCTTCCTGGACAACCAATTTATTGGCTCGTTCAGTCGCAAACAGTTCCTCGCTCAGCTCGATCTTCTCAGAGCGGAAACGCACGCCGTGCAATATATGCGCCACGATCGCGAGCGTCTCGTCAGCGAGATCGATACTGCGAAATAGTGGTGCCTTCAATCGTTGTAGATCCCGTTGGTAGCCGGAAGTAAGTTTCGTCGTGATCGTCAGAGTCTCCATTAACGCAGCCGTCGTTACGGCCTGTGCGCTACGCACGAGTTCCAACACGTCCGGGTTTCGTTTCTGCGGCATGATCGATGAGCCCGTGGTCATCTCGTCGGGCAGTGCGATGAAGGCGAACTCCTCCGTATAGAACAACAACAGGTCCGAAGCCAGCCGACCGAGATCGCCCAACAGTAATGTCAACTCGAAGATTAACGAGGCCTCGGCCTTGCCACGACTCAGTTGCACTGCCGTCACGGGCTCTTGAGTACGCGAAAATGCCAATGCCTCCCGAGTCGCTTCGCGGTCTAATGGCAGCCCCGGAACGCCATAACCGGCTGCCGACCCCAGCGGGTTCAGATCCGCGCGACGCACCGCACCGGCTAACCCGACGGCGTCGTCGCGAAGCTCGGCCGCGAACCCCTCGGCCCACAGCGCCACCGAGCTCGGCATGGCCGGTTGCATGTGGGTATAGCCTGGTAGTGGCAGCGTTCCCTGACGCTCGGTAATACCGTCTAGTTCGTTGGCGACTTCGTTGGCGCCGTTGGCGAGAATCTTTGCAGCGTCGCGAATATAGAGCCGCAGTGCGGCCAGCACCTGATCATTGCGCGAACGTCCGAGATGTACGCGCCCGCCCGCGGGACCGATCATTGTAATGAGGCGTTGCTCCAGAGCGCTATGCACGTCCTCCTGTTCAAGTTGGATGGACCACTCGCCGTTCGCATGCTGAATACCCAACGTTTCGAGCCCGGTACAGATCGCAGCGCAGTCTTCCGGCGTCAACAGACTCTGTTCGCCGAGCATGCGCGCGTGCGCGATCGATGCGCGAACGTCATATTTGACGAGACGTTCGTCCAAGCGATGATCCTCGCCCGCGGTGAACTTAAGGATACGTTCATCCAGCGGTGTGCCTTTATCCCACAAGCGTGTCATCGGCCGATCTCTAGCTGGTTTGTTCCGCCGGACTTAGATGCTCGATATCGTTGACCACGAGCGTGCCCGTTCCCTCGTTCGTAAAAATTTCCAGTAGCAGACTGTCGGGTAACTGACTGGAGATAACATGGACTCGCGGGACACCACCCGTTAATGCTTTCTCGATCGCCGCCGCTTTCGGCAGCATGCCGTCGGCGAGCAGGCCGTCGTCGCGGAGTTTCGCTAGACCCGCTATGTCGATATAAGAGATCAGAGACCCCGGGTCATCCCTGGTTTCAAGAATGCCCGGCGCCGTAGTTGCGAGGATCAATTTTTCCGCACCAACCGCTGACGCTACTGCCGCCGCTACCGTATCGGCATTGATATTCAGTATTGTACCGTCGGCGGCGGCCGACATTGGGCTGATTACCGGGACCTCGCCGTTGTTCAAGTGCGCGAAGAGAATCTCGGCATCGATATCGTCGATGTCACCGACATAGCCGTAGTCCACAGTTTCGCCATCGTGTCCTTCCCGTACGACGCGCGGACGTTGGTGCGCCTTGATCACGCGCGCATCCTTTCCGCAGATGCCGACCGCGGGAACATCCAGATCCTGAAATGCTGCCAGAATCATGGGGTTGATCTGATCGTTCAAGACGGTCGCTGCGATCTCCAACGCATCCTTATTCGTGACGCGGCGTCCATCGATGAGTTGACTGGGAACTCCCCGCGTTTCTGCAAGCCGGGTCGACTGTAGCCCGCCGCCGTGAACGAGTACGACCCGAATGCCGACTTCGTGCAAGATGCCGACCTGTTCGACGAGCGCGCGGGTCGTTGCCGGGGAGACGAATGCCTCGCCGCCTGCTTTCAGCACGAAAACCTTACGTTTGAACATACGAATGTAAGGTGCAGCGTGTTTTAGCGCCGTGACGACGGTGGCTTGCTCGTTGCCGCTAAGGTGTGCCATCGCTCGTTATCCCTGCAACATCTGATGCAGGACCGCCATCTGGGCGAGCATTCGATTACGTGCCTCGGGCAGCACGATACTGCGTGGGCCATCGAGAACTCGATCGGTCACCACAACGCCGCGCCTGACCGGCAGGCAATGCATGAATCGGCAATCGGCTCGCGCATTCTCGAACCAGGGGTCGTCGACGCACCAGTCGAGCAATTCTTCACGCTGCGCTTGGTCGGCGAGCCGGTCCCCGTAGTACTGCGTGGAGGACCAGGACTTGGCATAAATGATGTGTGCGCCCTCCATCGCCTCACGGCGGTCACCGGTCTGCGTGACACTGCCACCGGATACTCGTGCTGCAGCACGAGCCTTATCCATGATGGTTTCGGGTAGATCGAACCCCGGCGGGTTCAAGACGACGACATCCATGCCGCGCATCGCTGCCATCTGCACCGTGGAGGCAGGTACGGCTAAAGGTAAGGCGCGTGGGTGGAAGGCCCACGACAGGACAAAGCGTCCGTTTTGCGCGGGTACTTCCAAATCATCCATCGTCTTCCAGTCGGCCAAGCTCTGGCATGGGTGCTGGATGGCGGATTCCATATTGATCAGCGGGACATCGACCAGCGAGGCCAAGTTCTCGAACTCACGATCGGCGAGATCATCCTGCAAGCTGCGCCGCTCAGCGAACGCCCGGATGCCCATCGCATCCCCGTACGAGGCGATGACCGGCACGGCTTCGCGAATGTGTTCCGCGGCCGCGCCATCCATGACGATCCCAGGGCGCGTTTCCAGCCCGTGGATGGACATATCCGGTGAAATGACAAACGAGCTACCGCCCAGTCGCCCCATTGCCGCCTGAAAAGAAGCCAGCGTTCTCAGCGAAGGGCTCAAGAACAGGAGCGACAGGACCTTGCCTTCGAGGGCACGTGGCTCAGGCTGCTGTTGGAGACGCTCGGCCAGTTCCAGGAGCGCGCCGATTTCCTCACGCGAGAAATCGGCAAGATCATTGAAACGATTCATCGGTTAGCTCCTCCAGTGCTTGTGCCAGGGTCTCGACATGCGACGGTTGTAAAATCAGCGCCGGCAATAGCCGTAAAATATGTGGGTCACCGCTCGTGCCCGCGAGAATATTCCGCTCGAGCAAGGCATCGCGTACCGTGGCCGCTCGCGGCGCCGTCTTCAAACCCAATAGAAAGCCCGCGCCCTGTACGCTTGTGATCGGACCGCAGATGCAGGTCTGGCGAATCAATGCCGAAACTTCGGTGACCTGCGTCAGCAGACCGTCCTCCTCGATCGTGTCGAGGACGGCGACGATGAGCGCACACGCCAACGGTCCACCACCGAAGGTCGTGCCCAGCGCGCCCGGTCCGAGGTCTTTGGTGAGCTCGTCGCGCATCAGTACGGCACCGCACGGGAAGCCGCCACCCAGAGACTTGGCGGTCGTTATCAGGTCGGGACTGACATCGAAGTAGTCGGCGCCGAACGGCGTGCCAAGTCGGCCAATACCAGTCTGTACCTCGTCGAGTATCAGTAATGCGCCACTCACGTCACAGGCCGCTCGCGCCGCCGTCATGAACGGCTTGGAGAAATCGAACGCACCCGCGACGCCCTGTACCGGCTCGATGATAACGCCGGCGGTCTCTTTGTCGATCGCCGCAGTCAGCGCGGTCGTATCATTACGCGGTACGAACGTCACATCCATCGGCGTGTTGGGGAAGCCATACCAGCGATCCCGCGCCCCCCAGGTCACAGCGCCTGCCGCCGCGGTGCGGCCGTGAAAACCATGCTCGATCGCAACGATCTTTCGGCGGCCGGTCGTCTGCAGCGCCAAGCGTAACGCGTTCTCGTTTGCCTCGGCGCCGCTGTTGACGAAGAACACACGGTCGAGACCGTCGGGCGCGAATGCAGCCAGCTTGTCGGCAGCCTCGTCGCGGATACGCATTGTTACTGCGTTGCTCTGGAACAGTAGTTGTCGTCCCTGCGTCAGCAGGGCCTCGGTCAGGCGTGGGTGTCCGTAACCCAAACCGGCAACCGCATGGCCGCCGTAGAAATCCAGAACGCGGCGCTGCTGTGCGTCCTCGAGATAGACGCCTTCGCCCGTCACGGGCTGAAACGGCAGCGTCGGATACACTTCGCTCAGATGGGCAGCGCGGGCATTCATCAGACCCATCCCGCCGGGGCAATGATGAGACCCTCTGCATCCGGCCAACCGAACAGGCGGTTGACCCACTGAATCGCGCCGCCGGCCGCGCCCTTGACGAGGTTGTCGAGCACGCAACAGACTGCCACGGTCTCATCATCAACAGCGACGCTTAGGATCGCGTTGTTGGTGCCAACGATGTCTTTCAAGCGCGGCGGGGAATCTGCCACGGATACGAATGCCGAGTCCGCGTAATACTCGGTGAGTCCAGCCACGATCTGTTCTTCGCTAACAGCCGGCGTGCGCCGCGCGAAAATCGTCGCGTGAATGCCGCGTGCAAACGGCCCGGACTGAGGTACGAAATGCAGGCGTATAGGCTTACTCGCCGCGTCATGGGCGAGCGCTCTGACCTCCGGCTGATGCCGATGCTTGAGCGGCTGATAAGCGAATAGATTGCTGTGGCGCAGCGGATGATGCGTGGTGTCTCGGGGTGTGCGTCCGGCGCCGGTACTACCCGTCACGGCACTGACGAAGAACTCCGGCTCACAGAGATCGTGTGCGAGCAGTGGCACGATACCGAGCAACATGGCGGTCGCGAAACATCCCGGCTGGGCGGCGTGAGGCGTGTCGATCTTCGCTAGATGTTCGGGGACCGCACAGCGAAACGATGACAATCGCTGCGGAGCTGGATGGGGTTGTTTATAGATAGCCTCGAAACCCGCCGCGTCCGCGAAGCGAAAGTCCGCTGAAGTGTCAACGACGGCCATCTTCACATTCGCTGTCTCCGCGGCACTCAATAAACGATCGATGAGTCCAGCCGACGCGCCATGCGGTGCTGCCGAGAGGACGACCCATTGGGCTGACTCGCCAAGCTGACCGACAGCGTGATCGTAAGAGACGAACTGCGCACCCGGGTAGACGCCGGAAAGATGAGCAAAGCTCGTGGCGAGCGGCATATCGACCTGGCTGGTCGAGACCGCCGCGCCGAGATGCAGTCGCGGGTGCGTGGCGATCAGGCGCAGCAGCTCACCGGCGACATAGCCGGAGCCACCGAGGACAATCACTGGCAGAGACTCGCTCACGATAGCGTCTCGGAATTCGGGTTGGCGATGCCGAGACCGGTCTGGATCAGATCGCCGAGCTCGGCGCCGTGGGTTAATGCGTTCAAGGCCCGGACTTTCGAGCATCGCTCGATTATCTCGAGACCCACCTGGTTATCTGTCGCGGGGCCGGTCACGACGGTCGGCTCGATATCGAAATCCTCGCGCAAGAGCCTGACGCCGCCCCATGCACCGACCGGGTCGTTCGCGCACAGGACGACAGCGCTCAGTACGTTACGAATTTCCGCGTCGCGCAGAATGGCCTCGACGCCATACGCACCGAGTAGACCGTCGCCGAGCTCGAACGTGATCACATTCGGCCGTTTATCGGCGAGCGTCTGCAACAGCTTGCGTGTCAGCGCAGGCGCATTGTCCGCAGTCGTGGCAACGATCCCATGATCGGAAAAAATGCCGGTATGCCGCGCGCCGGCATCCTCCATCGCCAGAATGTCTCGACGCAATGCGACGCCGGTACTTTTGAAGGCATCGACCGTTAGGCCATTGTGGCGAAAGCGGCTGATTACCGCGCAAGCTGCTGCGGTCTTGCCGGAATCCATGCAGGTACCCGCGAACGCAACCACCGGCACGCCGCCGACGTCCAAGGTAGACGACTGACTCTGCAATTGTGTACCGACGCGCGCGGGCACACCTATTCGTTCACCGAGGTAGGGAAAGTCCAGAACGACACCGAGTACGCGGCAGTCAAACGGCTGGCCCTGATTCGGATTGATCGAGTCGCAGACGCCCAGAACTCCGCCGAGATTGAGAAGCTGAATGACATCGCCGGCATCAAGCTTTGCAGGGATATGTCCCGAGTAACCGAACAAGGCTTTGCGATGGCCCAACGCGCCGACGATAATGTCGCCGCGCTTCACTTGGGCCATGCGTCCGCTCGTCAGCTCCAGCGTGTTGTAGCGAGACTTGTTATTCAGAACCTCGGCCGCGATCAGGATGCCCTCCTCGCACGGGATATCCGGGCTGATTCGAACCTCCCGTCCGATATCGGTGGCTAATGCGACCGACGCGATCTTGTCGACTACAAGCGAGCGCATGTCAGTCTCCCGCTGCACGAGTGTGCAAGATGCCCGGTAGGGACAAAATCCTGGAAAACCCCAGCGCATCGGCCGGCGTCCATTCGCCGACCGACTCGCCGTACTGACCCTGGCTGGCCGCCATCAATGAGTGCGGAGACTCAACACCAATCACAAACACGCTGCCGGTGCGTAAACTGCAGCGCACAGACCCTGTGACACGTTCCTGCGATGATGTGAGCAATGCCTCGATGTCACGGCACACTGGGTCCAGCTGCTTGCCTTCATGGACGAGATCGCCGTAGGTGAGGCTCAAATGTTCCTTGACACGTTGTTGCAACGCAGTCAGCGTCAATTTTTCGAGTTCGCGGTGGCAAGTCAGCAATATCTCTGCCGCCGGCGCTTCGAACGCGACTCGGCCTTTCGTGCCCAAAATGGTATCGCCTAGATGGATGCCACGGCCGATGCCGAAACGCCGGCCGTGTTGCTCGAGTTGTTCGATCAAGGCCACCGGTCGCAGCGACTTGCCGTTGAGCGAAACCGGGATGCCTTGAGCAAAACCGACCGTGATTTCCTCGGCGGCCGGTGATGAGTCGAACGCCCCGGCGCTTAAGACCCAGGCCGACTCGGGGATCGAGTCGATCGAGTCCAGCGTCTCGGTCCCACCGATCGTAACGCCCCACAAGCCGCGGTTGATGGAGTAAGCGGAGCCGCCGTCTGGAGTGGGAAGACCACGCTCCTTGAGATACGCGAGTTGCTCCTCGCGCGCCCAGGAATGATCTCGAATCGGGGCCAGTACCTCGAGGTCCGGCGCAAGCGTTTTGAGAATGATCTCAAACCGAACTTGATCGTTGCCGGCAGCCGTACAGCCGTGGGCCACGGTACTGGCGCCGCGCTTGGACGCGAGCTCCGCAAGGTAACGCGCCTGTATCCCGCGCTCCGCGCCGACGCACAACGGATAAAATTGGCCGCGGCGAACATTACCCATGATCAGGAATTTCAGAACCTGGTCGAAAAAGTCGTCACGCGCCTCGACCAGGACGTGCTCGGCTGCTCCGAGCATCTTGGCTCGTGCAGCTAAAGCTTCGGTTGCGGCAGCGTCCAGGCCGCCGGTGTTGACGGTCGCGGTCACGACAGGGCGTCCGTACGTCTGTTCCAACCACGGCACACAGAACGACGTATCCAGCCCGCCGGAAAAGGCCAAAATGATGGGACTCGTATCGCTGGTCATGAGGTCGTTATCCTTAACTTCTGGCGCAACCGGGAACTGAGTCGTCGCTGCTGGGCCGCACCGGTTGTTGCGACAAAAATGGTGTCGTCGCCTGAGAGCGTGCCGACGATCTCAGGCCAACCGACCCGGTCGAGTGTCAACGCAACTCGTTGCGCGGCACCGATAGCGGTGCTGATCACGAGCAGGTTTGGCCCGGCCTTGCGAACGTCGCGAACGAATTCCGCGACGACCTTCAGTTGTCGCTCGTTGTCGCCATGCTGGCGTTCGGGCAAGCTGTAGCCTGAATTCAGCTTCGCGGCGCCCATGTCTTTCAGATCCCGGCTGACACTCGATTGCGTCGCGTGTAAGCCTCTGGCGCGAAGTAGCTGGACCAGTTCCGTCTGGCGAACGATGGTGTTGCGCTTCAATATCTGTGCAATCGCGCGACGGCGAATCTGTTGTTGGGCAACGGCGGTGGGCATGGTCGCGGAGCCTATATGCATAAAGTTGCGCATACATTACTACTTATGCGCAATTTTTACAAGCGCCCGGTAGCGCTCGGAGCTGGGCGACCGCATCAGGAGCAGCGGAGGATGACAGTGTGGTTGAGCAGTTAGAGACCGTGGAAATCACTACCGGTGAGCTGCCTGTTGCCAGTGTGATCTGGCTGCACGGCTTAGGGGCGGACGGCCATGACTTCGAGCCCATCGTGCAAGAGCTCAGCCTACCCGTTGCGGCACGTTTCATATTTCCGCACGCTCCTGTCCGGGCCGTGACGATCAATCTAGGCGCACGGATGCGGGCGTGGTACGACATCTTGTCGTTGGAGCGCACCGATCTGGAGGACGAGGCGGGTATCTACGCCAGTGCGGCTGCGGTCGATGCGTTGATCGACGCTGAGGTCGAACGCGGTATACCGACCGACCGGGTCGTGATCGCGGGGTTCTCTCAGGGTGGAGCTATCGCGTTACACGTCGCTTTGCGCCATCCGAGTCGTTTGGCCGGCGTTATGGCGTTGTCGGCCTATTTGCCACTCCCCACGACGTTGAGTGTCGAGAAAAGCCCGGCCAACGCATCCATTCCTTTGTTGATGGCGCACGGCGTCCACGATCCGGTCATCCCGGAAGCGCTCGGACTGTCCTCAAGGGATTGCCTGCAGCAGCTGGGGTATGAGGTTGAGTGGTATAGCTACCCGATGGACCACTCGGTCTGCCCGCAAGAGATTGTCGATATCAACCGCTGGCTGAATGGGATCTTTGCCGACTGGTAGAGAGTTCGAGTAGGTTTAGACCCCTGCTATTTCGAACCGCTCATCGTTTTCGCCGAGCGGCACGCCGTTAGCGCCAAATCGGCGCTCGGTAAATCGTAACTCGCCATGCTGCGACAACAGAATGACCGTGGAGGAGCGGGTGCCATAGCGGTCGTCTTTGATAAACACCGTCGACATCAGTCGAGTCGCTCGCTCGGTCGTGCCGGGCAGGTCGGCGTGTCGTGATTCATCGGCGAGCAGGTCGAATAGGCACGCGCCGGGATCGTCAGCGCCGAGACACGCCGACAGTCTTGTTTGAGCATGGCGGACCTTGGGCCATGCCGAGTCAAGGCGCGTATTACTGAGCGCATAAACTCCCGCGCCGAGTTCTTGTCCGGACGCGCGGTTGCTCGCGTAGTGGAGCCGGCGGCCATCGAAGATCACGAGGTTATAAGGGCCGTAATCAGCCTCATGCGCCTTAAGCGTGGCGAGATAGTCGTCTGCACTAATAGAGTTGGTCAGATAGTCCTGCACGAGACCGCCGCGCGAACGCGGATAATCCGCCTCACCGCCATCGCGAAAATTGGTCACCGCTGCCAGGCGTCCGCGGCGATCCACCGCGAGCCAGCTGCCACCGGCTTTAAGATCCCGGCCGCCGAGAATCGTGGCGTGATCGTTCCACCACCCAGCAGGTGCAGTAGGCCGCTCGTGCAGTTCATCGCGATTCGCAGCGAACACAAGCGGATATGCCGCCGAGGCCAGGTGCGAGAAAACGGCAAGGCACACCGGAGTCAGACCATCGATGAAACGTAATTGCCGTTGTTCTCAGGTTGCGGGACTTGGAGAGAAAGGCAGGCTGGACACGCGCGATGGGGCAGCGCCAGCAGATCGTAGACATAGCTCATCAAGCATTCCTCGCAACGCGTAATACCAAGTTCGTCACCTCGGCGAATACCCAACAGTAGATTCCATCCCCACTCGAACGACAGCACGGGATCGGGCACCACCAGCAGATGAGTCTCGTAACATTGGCAGAGTCGATGCCCGAGATCTAGACTTCCTCTAAGAACAGGCCCGGGCGGATCGTCGATGCTGATCAAGCCGTTCGCGCGCAACAGACTGACAAAGACGCCCGACTCCAGCACCCGATCGGGGTTTTGAACGAGTGGCGCGATTTGCGTCGGCGATTTTCCACGGCGGCGTTTTACCGGCGTTGTTTCGTCATATTTAAAATAGCTCGTATAGAGTTTGCGGATGCGGTCGTCGCTCAAGTCCGTGAAGTAACGAATGGTTCCGGTTCGGGCTTCATGCTGAATCATGCGCATCGCGAGTTCAAAACGGGCACGTTCGCCTCGATATCGGTTGTCTGTCGCTCTCACTAGGGGCCTCTTTTGGCTTTTCCGGTGAATCAGCCAGATTCTCGATCTTAGTGTAAATTAGCCATATATGGTACTGTAGGACCATATATGGCTAATCCGCGTCAAAATGGCCACCAGATGATGCTCTATGAGCCACCTGATTCGGATGAACTGGAGGAGATACAAGAACTCAACCTGTTGTTTCTGATCTACCTCCGGGCTTCTGCTCGTGACGGCGGCAATTGCTTAGGGTTACCAGCGGCCAGCGCCAGGACACTGCGCGAACTCTCATCCACCGCACTTGAAGTGATGTCCGCTTTTCCGCGCTCGTTGTTCATCCTCGACTTGGACAACCTGACCGCGACGGGTATGCATCTGGAGCTATCCCCGACCGTGCTGGACCAGAGCCGACAGGCACTCACACTAACCGTACTGCACAGCGCATGGAACATGAGCCGTAAACGAGATTTCAATGCCCGCATATTCCTCAGGCTCTCCAGGACTGCTATCCGCCGCCTACGCACGATTACGCTTTCGCAGCTACCGCTGCTGGCCGCCACACCCGGCCTGTTGGGCTGTGCGTTCCCAGGCGCTCTAAGTCTGTGGGCAACGCTCATCAATCGGACAGAGACTGAGATGCCGCGGGCGTTGAAATTGATCGCCTTACACCCCGACACCGAAGTTCGGCCGGCCCACCGAGCCAGGGCATTACGCTCAATACCGAGCTAGAGACACATCCGCTCGTAAGCCGCGACTCGCGGTCCGCGCCCTTAGAGAAATCGAGTTATTCTCAAGCCTGCTGAGTAGAATAAGGTGCACTCGATTCCGGCTTCGCAATCGGTAGCACAGAGGACGATTCCGCTGGACGCACTCGTTATCAAGCAACTTCGCAAGGTCTATGCTAACGGCCTAGAGGCGCTGAAGAGCATCGACCTGACCGTAGAAGAGGGCGACTTCTTTGCCCTGCTAGGGCCGAATGGTGCCGGTAAGACAACCGCTATCGGTATCATTACGTCTCTGATCAACAAGACCAGCGGCCAAATCAGCGTGTTCGGTCGGGATTTGGATCGGCACCGGGATGCCGCCAAGTCCTTTATTGGTGTCGTCCCGCAGGAAATTAACGTCAACGTCTTTGAGACCTGCGCGACCATATTGATTAATCAGGCCGGTTACTACGGTGTACCGCGCCGGCTAGCCAAGGCCCGCGCGCAAAAGTATCTAGAAGCGCTATACCTCTGGGATCGGCGCGACGATATCGCGCGGACCCTGTCGGGTGGCATGAAACGCCGCCTCATGATTGCCCGGGCGCTCGTGCATGAGCCCCGTCTCTTGATGTTGGATGAACCCACGGCCGGTGTGGATATCGAGATTCGCCGTTCCATGTGGCAATTGATGCGCGAACTCAACGATCGCGGCATGACGATTATCCTGACCACTCACTATCTGGAGGAAGCCGAGAGTTTGTGCCGGAATATCGCGATCATCGACGAGGGCCGGATTATCGAAAACGATACGATGGCCAATGTCGTCAGTAAGTTGCAGCGGGAAATATTCGTTTTAACGCTGCAAGAAGCCATCTACGAAGTACCCGAATTGGACGGCTACAAGGTGCGGTTACGAAATCAACACGAGATCGAAGTCGAAGTGTCCAAAGAACAGGATTTGAATACGCTCTTCGGTACACTGTCGACTAACGGCTTACATGTCTCAAGCATGCGAACCAAGAGCAGCCGGTTGGAGGAACTCTTTATGGGCCTTGTGGAGCGAAAGACGGAGGAGCGGTCAGCGTAGTGGCAGCGAATGACCCCCTTCGATCTAGGTTGCTAGATCTCGGCGATGCCCGGAATCCGAATCTGTTGCAGATCAATCTAGTTGGTCTGGGGACCATCATTTCCCGCGAGATTCGTCGCGTCGCGAGGATCTGGATTCAGACTATCGTGCCGCCGGCTATCACGATGACGCTGTACTTCATCATCTTCGGCAACCTGATCGGCCGGAGAATCGGGGAAATGGACGGTGTTCCGTACACGACCTTTATCGCTCCCGGCTTGATCATGATGGCAGTAATTACCAACTCCTTTGGTAACGTCGTCTCGTCTTTTTTCTCCGGTAAGCTTCACCGCCATCTGGAGGAGTTACTGGTTTCACCGTTGACTTTTACGACCATCGTTACCGGTTATGTCGTTGGAGGCGTTGTTAGAGGAGTTGTAGTCGCGGCGCTCGTGACTGTTGTCGCGACGCTGTTTACTGATCTGAATGTCGTTCATCCTTTCATAACGATTTCGGTTGTGATTCTGACATCGATGGTGTTCTCGCTAGCGGGTCTGCTCAATGCTATTTTCGCGAATAACTTCGATGAAATCTCCGTCATTCCGACGTTTGTACTGACACCGTTGACTTATCTTGGCGGCGTGTTCTTTTCTATCTCGTTGCTATCGCCCACCTGGCAAATCGTGGCGAAGCTCAATCCGATCCTCTACATGGTCAACGCTTTTCGTTACGGCATGCTCGGGTCTTCGGACATTCCGATCGGCACCGCTTACGCGCTTATCGGCGTCTCGCTGGTGGGCCTGTACTCGCTTGTTGTTTACCTGCTCAATCGGGGTACCGGTATTCGGACGTGACATGTGCGGACGATTCGCGATGTTCACGCCGTTGGCGGAGATCGCTCGCCAGTTCGGTGTTAGCGGCCCGGCGTCGCTGGAGCCTCGCTACAACATCGCGCCTAGTCAATCGGTAGCGGCGATCCGGGCTGATGCGGAGGGTCTGCGCAGCCTCGATATGCTGCGCTGGGGTCTCGTACCCCATTGGGCCAAAGACGTCAGCATCGGCAATCGCTTGATAAACGCCAGGGCGGAAACCATCGCTGAGAAACCGGCCTTCAGACAGGCGTTCTCCCGCCGCCGTTGCCTCGTGCTTGCCAGCGGTTTTTATGAGTGGGGCGAGACGCCGGCCGGCAAGGCACCGTTCTTTGTGAGTCCCCGCAGTGGCGAGTGCTTGGCTTTCGCGGGCCTGTGGGAGCAGTGGCGAGGCGGCGGCGACACAGTCCTCGAGTCCTGCGCGATCATCACGACTACCGCGAACGCGACACTGACGAAGGTTCATCAGCGTATGCCCGCGATACTAACGGCGGACGCCCAGGCATGTTGGTTAGCTGACGAGACGCCGGCCGCCGAACGCCTGCAATTGCTGCAAGCTGCGCCGGAAGATCAGCTCGAAGTCCGGCAGGTTCAGCGAACCGTCAACAATCCACGCAATGAAGGCGCCGGACTCATCAATGCGGTTGCGGTTAAAGCGGCCGATCAAACTCACGAGGTTTAGTCCGGCGGAAGGAGGAAACTCTGATCGCGATAGTCGAGGATGACCCCCTCTGCTGTGATCGTGAGCACGCGCGGCCCTTCGCTTAAGACCTCTCCTTCCCGGTAGCTCGCCGAATTGATTCTGACGAAACGCTCACTCGCGGTTGCACTGAAGACGAGTAGTTCCAGAGTCAAATCCGGCAAGATTATACCGGTGGCACGCAGCTCCGCTATCGTCCATGGTCCGATGACCATCGTGGGAGATGCCGACTCGCGCACGGGCTGTGTCAATAGGCTAGCGGAGGCTGGTCGCGACGTCACTTCCGAAAGCGGTTCCCGCGCAAGATCTCGCACGACGCCGGACCTGGCTGCGGCAGCGACAGCTTGAGTCCGCGGCAGCTGCGCGCTCGGACGGATGTCGGCAACCTCGGCCTCGCCCGAATCGGTGCTGTGCCACCATGCCCAACCGAGAACCAAGATGACGGCCGACAGCGTCGCAATGACCCCCGCGGTCCACTTCGGAATTCGCGTGCTATGCACGACGGCAGGCACATCGCTGATGCCGGGGACCGCACTCTGCTGCCGTTCACTCTCCGACTTTCTTAGCGCGTCCAGGATAAAAGACATGTTACCGAGCCGCTAGGAGGAATGGGGTGCCCGGGATCGCCAGATCCGTGTTCATAACGATCTGCGTCTGTGTGCCGACGATGCCGTCAACGGTCAGATAACGATCACGCTGATAAGTCCGCACACTTTCGGCCAGCGCTTGATCGAAGAACTCGGAGTCCGGATCGCTCAGCGGTTCGCCCTGTATCTGAGCGAGATTGTCCCGGAGCCATTTGACCCTAACGTCCCGCATCCCGGGCACGAGGAACTCGTGGGCCCAGCTCGCGGGTCTCCAGAGCATCAAGTGATCGCCATACCAATACTGGGAGAGCTCTACCAATTCGACCGTGTAGACCCGATCGGCGATCGTGAGATCTGCGGTGTCTGCGCCCAGCGCAGTCAAGACAACTTGGTATTGCTCGCCCTGTTGATCGATGAGGCTCAAGATTGCAGGACGATTCAGCCGCTCAAGGTGTTTGAGTGAGCCCTGCTGAAACCAACAGCGTAAGTTCTGTTGCTCGGCTTGTTGGCAAGCCGTGTCAGGTCCACGCTGATACTGAGCTCCCCAGATGTTGAGTAGCGTCTCGAACGCGGCATCGGTGCCCTTGGGCAGAGTCCGGTCCCCCAGGAGGGCCGCGAGTGAAACTTCAGAAGGGCCGGTGATAGTCGCTTTAGCGAGTGTAACCTCTGCCGGTCGTTCAAGCTCAGTTTGTAGCCACGGACCATCCGAATCGAGGTTTCGCCAGGTTCCCAATGTCGCTAGAGAGACAACGGCGAGCACGATGCCCGCCGCCAGACGGCGCTCTATGCGCGGCACCAGACGCTTGCCATAGACTTCGATCGCCGCCTTTCTAACGAGTGCCTTATCGACGCTTCTGGTGCCCTGAGTATACGCAGCCAGTAACGCTCTATCGGCGATGACGTTAATGATTCTCGGCACGCCTTTCGACCAGCGGAAGATTTCCCGTACGGCTGACATCGAAAAGATGGCTCCGGAAGCGCCCGCTACCTTCATTCGATGCTCAAGGTATTTGGCCGTGTCATCCTGGCCCAGGGGCTCGAGGTGATAGCGTCCCGTGATGCGCTGTGCCAGTTGCCGCATGTCCTTGCGATCGAGTATCTCGCGGAGCTCCGGTTGACCGATCAGGATGATCTGTAGAAGCTTCTGTTTTGGTGTCTCGAGATTCGTCAGCAACCGGACCTGTTCGAGGACATCGGGCGCCAAGTTCTGAGCCTCATCGACGATCAATACCGTACGCCGGCCTCTGGCGTGCGCATCCAGAAGGTAGGCACTTAAAGGATCGACTAAAGCCTTGGCGGAACCGTTTTTCGGTACGGTTACGCCTAGTTCCGCCGAGATCGCGGTCAGGAACTCCTGGGTCGAGAGTTCAGGATTTAGGATCAGCGCGACGTCAGCTTCCTCGGGGAGCTGCTCGAACAAACTCCGGACTAAGGTCGTTTTGCCGGTGCCGACTTCTCCGGTCAGCTGGATGAAGCCGCCGCTTTGTGAGATTCCGTAGATGAGGTGCGCCAGCGCATCGGCATGGCGCCGGCTCAGATAGAGGTAACGGGGGTCCGGAGTAATCGAAAAGGGCTTTTCCGTCAACCCGAAAAACTGGGTATACACGCCTGACTCCTAGGGTCGCCTTAACCTCTCCGACGTCATTCTTGCCGCGGGAGTTCAGTCATTCAACTACCCGTACTGTAACAGGCTCTGAAAGCAACGGCGGCTCGTGGAGCCTGTGGAGATAGTCGCCCAATACGAGCTGTAGTACGTGTTCGCCCGGTGCCAGATCGACTGCTGTCTCAGTCTGCCCCAAGCCGAAGTGAATATGCTGCGCATCTGCCGGAATGGGCAGGTCCATACTCACGAGCTCGCGATCCACGATCAGGTGATGGTGGCCGGTATTGGGCAGATCGATGCCGGCCGGCGCTATGCTCGCGCCCTTCAGGCCAAACACAACCGTAACGGGATTCCGAACTTCTTCGCCGTCCGCCGGTGAGATGATGTAGACCATCGCGCCCGGTGGAGATGCCTTGCGGGCCATGGTAGGGGCGGGCATCGGCTGTGATGCGGCAGCCGGTCCCCCGGCTGCGGGTTCGGTCACCTCTTCGCCACATCCAAACAGTGTCGCGCAACAGACCAGGATCATCAGCAAACGAGTGAGCATGAGAGTCTCCGCTGCAACTAGCTGTCGTTCGGGCCACAAATGTAGCACAGCCACGGAGGTAGCGGCTGCGATCGCTCCGGAATCAGCCCGACGTGGATGGCGGTTTTTTGTCGCTGCGGCGAGTTTTTCGCTTGGCTTTCTTCTTCGCCGGTCGTATCGTGGGCGTTTTTTTTCGGGCGACGGGGGCGAAGCGCGTGAGCTCCTCGGGGGCAAAGTCGTCCACGGCGATCAGTTCCATGACCTTGTCATCGAAGGCTGTGATTTGCTTCGCCTCTTCAGCAGTGATGACGCCTTTCTTTTGTGCCTCTTCGATCTGGCCCGGCGTATCGTCCGAATCGATCTCACCGCGCCGTTTAGCGTTAAACACTTTGCGCTCCAACGGCTTGATTTCTTCGGCCAACTCCAGAACTTCCTGCAGCAGTCCCAGTGGATTGCCGGGTTCGACGGTCTTGTAGATATCCGCGCATAGCCGCTCGCGGCTAGCCGTTGGATTAATGATGAGTTCGGCGATCTGTTGTCCGAGCTCATCGCTAGGTGAAGAGAACGTTCTGCCGCGGGGGAAGATCAAGAGCCGTAACGCGGCGGCGGCCCAACGATTGGGGAAGTTCCGTAAGAAGCCGTGTAGCTGTTCCTGTGTCCTGTAGAAGAGCGTGCGACACGACCACTCGACCAATGGCCGGTCAGCCTCTGGGCACCCCTGGTCCTCGTAGTGTTTAAGCACCATCGAGACGAGGTAGAGATTGCTTAGCACATCGCCGAGGCGGGCCGAGAGGAGTTCTTTGCGTTTCAGCTCACCACCGAGGATAAGCATGGCGACATCGGCGGTGAGCGCGAATGACGCGCTGTATCGATTCACGCGTTGGTAGTAACGGCGAACCCAGCCAGTAGCCGGGACCGCGGTGAATCTAGACAGCGTCAGCCCCATCACGAGTGAGCGCACGGCGTTCGATATCGCGTAGCCGATATGTCTGAACAGCAATCGATCGAAGTCGATTAGTCCAGTTTCCTGATTTTCGTCTGCGGCTGCTTCCAACTCGGCGAGAACAAACGGATGGCAACGAATGGCGCCTTGGCCGAAGATGATGAGATTTCGAGTCAGAATGTTCGCGCCTTCGACCGTGACACCAATGGGCACCGACTGATAGTTGCGGGCGAGATAATTCTTTGGGCCCAGCATGATGGCCTTACCGCCATGGACGTCCATCGCGTCGTTGGCGATTTGCCGTCCGAACTCGGTATTGTGGTACTTCAATATCGCGGTAGGGACGGCCGGCTTCTCTCCTGCATTCAGCGCCGCGCAAGTAACACGGGATGCCGCCGTCATGATGTATGTATAGCCGGCCATTCTCGCCAGGACCTCACCGACGCCGTGAAATTTCCCGATGGGTAAATTGAACTGCCGGCGAATGCGTGCGTAAGCGCCGGTCGCATACACGGCGGCCATGGACCCGCCCAGCGCATTGCTCGGCAGCGTGATACCGCGGCCCACCGCGAGCAACTCGACCAGCATTCGCCAGCCTTGACCTGCCATCTCCGGCCCGCCAATGATCGAGTCCAACGGCACGAACACATCCTTGCCCTGGGTGGGACCGTTTTGAAATGGAATGTTGATCGGGAAATGTCGACGGCCGATCGTTACGCCGGGAAGATTGGTCGGAATTAATGCTGCCGTGATGCCGTAGTTGGTCCGGTCGCCTATCAGGTGGTCGGGATCGTAGAGCTTGAAGGCGAGTCCGAGTACGGTCGCAATCGGTGCCAGGGTGATATAGCGCTTATCCCAGTTCAGGCGGATGCCGATAATCGTCTTGCCTTCATACGTGCCCTTACAGATCACGCCCGAATCGACGATCGCGGTAGCGTCGGAACCCGCGCGCGGGGAAGTCAGAGCGAAGCATGGAATCTCATCGCCCGAAGCGAGCCCGGGAAGCCAGCGTTGTTTTTGTTCGTCTGTGCCGTAGTGCAACAGCAATTCCGCCGGGCCTAGGGAGTTAGGGACACCGATCGTGGAAGCCGCGGTCGTGTTGCGTGAAGCGATCTTCGTCAAGATCATGGAGTTCGCCAACGGCGAGAAACCGAGGCCGCCGTATTCTGTCGGAATGATCATGGCGAAGAATCGTTCTTGCTTGATATACGCCCAGACTTTCTCCGGCATATCAAGCAGCTCGTGCGTCACCTCCCAATCGTCGAGCATTCGGCACAACGCTTCGGTTGGGCCATCGAGAAACGCTTGCTCATCGTTGGTCAATTTGGGCGCCGGCAGTTGGGTCAGCTTGCTCCAATCGGGAATGCCGGAGAACAGTTCACCCTCCCACCAAACACTGCCGGACTCGAGTGCGTCGCGTTCCGTACGGGAGAGCGACGGCACCATCGTGCGAAAGATATCCAGCAGCGGTTGGGTCAGGTACTCGCGCCGCAGCGACTCGACGTTTAGTGCCGCTAGTGGAGCGAAGGCGACCCACAGGACGACCGCCCAAAAGGCGCTCTCGCCCAAGATCGAGTATGCGACGACCACCGCTCCGACGAAGACGGTGGAGATCTTCAAGTCGACTCGGCGGTAGGCCAGCGTGAAGCAAACGCCGAGGATAACGATGAGCCAGAACAAAGTTGCCACGCTATTTCTCCAAGACCTCTAGAACAACTCCGCTACGTTCTCTCGCTCTTCACGAAGCTCCGCATCCGTTACATCCATTTTTTCACGGCTGAACTCGCTAATGGTCAAACCCTGGACGATCTCATAGGTTCCGCCCTTGCAGATCACGGGATAGGAATAAACCACACCCGCCGAAATTCCGTAGCTGCCGTCGGCGGCAACACCCATGCTGACCCAGTCGTCGTCCGGTCTGCCCAGCGCCCAATCACGGACGTGGTCGATTGCGGCCGATGCGGCTGATGCCGCGGACGAGGCTCCACGTGCCTTGATGATGGCCGTGCCGCGCTGTTGCACGGTGGGAATGAAAGTTTCGCGATACCATTGATCGGAGACTTGACCTGACACCGGTTGGCCGCCAATGGTCGCGTGAGAGATATCCGGATACTGAGTCGCAGAATGGTTGCCCCAGATGATCATACCTTTCACCTCAGAGACATGTGCCCCGGTTTTCGCTGCGAGCTGGGCTTTAGCCCGGTTATGGTCGAGGCGCATCATGGCGGTGAAATTCCTCGGGTCCAGATCGGGGGCGTGCTCGCGTGCGATCAGAGCGTTGGTATTCGCTGGGTTTCCGACGACCAGTACCCTGACATCGCGCACGGCGACGTCATTCAGCGCCTTACCCTGGGCGGAGAAGATCTGAGCGTTGCTCAGGAGCAGATCCTTGCGCTCCATTCCGGCCGTTCGCGGTTTGGCGCCGACGAGCAGCGCATACTGAGCATCACGAAAGCCGACATCCGCCTGATCGGTGATGACGACGCTGTCGAGCGTAGCAAACGCACAATCATCCAATTCCATAGCGACGCCGTTCAGCGCACTCATCGCCGGTGGTATCTCTAGCAGTTGTAAAATGATGCGTCGATCAGGGCCGAATAGTTGTCCCGACGCGATTCTAAAGGCCAATTGATAGCCGATTTGCCCGGCTGCGCCCGTTATTGCAACGCGGACTGGTGCGGTCGTCTCCGTACTCATGTGAACGCTGGCCCCGTGTATAAACTGAATCTGTAAGAAGGGGCGCAGATTTTAGCATGCTGGCTCAGGCTGCCCTGTTCATGGCGCCAACAGAACTCCGAGACCGTGGTAGCGAAACTTCGGCGTACGCTTGAGCTAACGCCTACAGTGCTCAGCGCGCATCGTTTGCATTACCCAGCTGCAGGCCCCTAATTTCCCGGGTTCGCCTCTTTGTAGGTTTGGACCTGTTCGTTGAACGACGAGGCGATAGCCTCCATCTCGGCGACGGCGGCGTTATGGCGGCTGAACATGATGGATTTGTACTCGACAGGAGCATCGTCTCCGGCGGCATTCATTTCTTCATTCACGCACGCGAGGTAGGCTTCCATTCCGGCCATATATTCTCTGACCGCCGACTGGGCAATGATCAGCTCCTCCATGGTCGAGGTTTGGCCGTCGGGAACGGTGATCAGCGCAGGATACTCGCACGCCAGACTCGTCGCAGCAGCGCCGCCAGCTACAATTACAAGTAGAAACTTTCCTAAATTCATATCGTTACCTCGACACCAATCGGGCCATGACCGGCGCAACTATACCCTAGGGGCTCAGACGATACCAAGCATCCAACCCGCCCGGCAACGGTCCGACGCGCGCTCCCGGCCGTACAGTCAGCCGGGCGCGGTTGCATGTTTCGGAGCATCAACCGAACAACGCCAATACAGATTATCGTGACGCTCAGCGCGTCTAGATCAGCGTAATGCCCGACTAAGTATTGAGTCGAACACCGAGCTTCGACGTTTGCCTTTCCTTGGCCCGGGTGATACTGAGATCACCTTCGATGATTGCGCCAGGAGCGACGGCGATTGATCTCGCGCACAGTTTGCCGATGACGTGTGCGGTTTCTGTAATCTCCACGCTTTGTTCCGCGGTTACGTCACCCTCTACCGAGCCTGCAAGAATGATATCCGTCGCTTGTATCGCTCCTTTCCAGTGGCTGCCTGCGGCGATCGTCAGCGAGCCATTGATTTTGCCCTCACCTTCGATCCGACCACAGAGAATTAAAGCTCCTTCTCCAGACAAATTGCCGACGATTTTGGTTCCGGCTGCAATATAGGTTGCCCCGCCGGTTGCCGAGTCTAGAGTCTTGTGCTTAAGCATCACAGTAGCCTCAATCTACAAACCGCTTGCGGCAAACGTTAGCCGATCGTAATGGTCAGCGCGCGGGCACCGTTCACAGGTCCAGATGTTGCCACTCTGGGTCAGTTTGTGACCATTTTGGGCATGTTTTCTCGCGGGTAGATAGAGGCTTACTGTCTGTTTACTAAGGAATTTCTATGTCTGGCATGAACTTTGCTTTCAGATGAGACAGTCCAGGTAAAATAAGGCCGCCGCCATGAAAGACGACAAAAACGACTCGGAAACGATCGCGCTATTGCTTGGGGAATCGGCTGATGTGCGTTGGCGACCCCGCGATTTCATCACCGGGGCACAGCGCCTAGTGCGTGATGCCGACGGACACGTGACGCTGGAGGCGATACAGTCTGAAGAGGAATTCGATCAAACGGCCCGCACTACCGGGTGTTTTCGACGTGGAAAACCGATTCGGGATCCTGCGACCGGCGATGTCATCGGCTATGAGATGGAAGAAGTGCCGTTCCTAGGCAAGGTGGCGACGGGTTGACTCGCTCAGGTTGAGACTAACGTTTCGAATAGCCATAGCCAAGGTGCCGGATCTCACGGACGATGCCGTTCTCCATTTTGACGATACGTATCAACTTGTTCGGCCCCAGGTTGTAAGTCCACTCTTGGATTGAGACCTCTTCAAATAAACCCGTGTACAAAACGTGGCCGTAGCGGTTGTAGTAGGGCCGCTGAGCCAGCCGAGATTGTACGAAATCCGGCTGACCGCAATAGCGTAGTAGCTTTGATATGTGGTCTCCTTTGACGATGATCCTCGTCCCGCAGCGCATGGCGTACGCGTTGGAGGCGGTCGTTAATCCCATTACGATCAAACTAACGACGGCGAGAGTTCTGGTCTTTTTCATGCGCGCTACCCGAGAAACTTGTCCCGACTCCCTATTTGACCGTTTCCCTCGCCCAGAATTCCCCTGCCGTGAATATCCTTCGAACGTCTATTTACCGCATACCTTAAGCTTATAATGGAGTGGCCGCTGACGAGGCGGCTGGCCGAGACGCCAACGCCCGGTTTGGTACCGAGATAGACAAACTTTGAGACGGAAACTTCTTTGCTGGATTCGCAGCTAGGCTGGTTGCAAGATGCGGCGCACGCTAACTTGATACGGCGTGGACTGCGTGGCTTGGAAAAAGAAGCCCTTCGCGTCGACAGCGAAGGTCATTTGTCGGCTCGAATGCACCCTACTCGCCTCGGATCTGCACTCACCCATCCTTATTTAACGACCGACTACTCAGAAGCTCTGCTGGAGTTCGTGACGCCCGCCTATCCCACGAACTGGGAGACGTTTCAATTTTTGTGTGACAGCCACTGCTTCGTCTGTCAAAACTTGGAAGGCGAACTGCTGTGGGCTCAAAGCATGCCCTGTATCGTCAACCCAAGCCAGGATCTACCCGTCGCTTCTTATGGCCCATCCAATATCGGCCAGATGAAAACCATTTATCGTCGCGGGCTCGGTTACCGTTATGGCCGAGCGATGCAGGCGATCGCCGGGGTTCACTACAACTACTCGTTACCAATTTCATTCTGGGAGCCATTCCGTGAGCAGCAGAAGAAAACGGAGATATTGGGGAGCTTCATTTCTGCGCAATACATGGGCTTAGTCCGAAACTATCGGCGTCTTGCGTGGCTTTTCATCTATCTGTTCGGAGCTTCGCCGGCGTTATGCAAGTCATTCTGCCCCGAGGGTCATGAGATTTTGGAGGAGCTGGACCCGTCGACATGGCACGGACCGTTCAGCACCTCGTTGCGCATGAGCGATATCGGTTACCGCAACAAGACACAGGCCGAACTGCAGATATCGGCGAACTCCCTGACCGAATACACGGCGGGTCTCGCCGCTGCGGTCACGACGCCCAACGCGGACTATGAAAAGATTGGCGTTCGTGTAAACGGTGAATACCGGCAGCTCAGCGTTAATATTCTACAGATCGAAAACGAATACTACAGCTCGATTCGTCCTAAGCCGGCGATAGGAAGCGACGCTCCGCTGACCGTCGACCTGCGTGGAGCGGGTGTCGAATACGTTGAGGTGCGAACCCTAGACATCAACATGCTCGATCCCGTCGGCGTTAACCAGAATCAGTTGCGTTTCGCAGAAGCAGCACTAATTTATTGTTTGTTGGCAGAGAGTCCGCCGATCGATGCGGTTGAGCAGGCCGAGATTGACGCCAGGGACCTGGCAGTTGCGCTTGAGGGCCGGAAACCGGGACTGATGTTGCTCGAGAACGGGCATGATGTTTCTTTGCAGGCTCGTGGAATTGTACTCGTCGATCGGATACAGGAAGTCGCTGCGATTCTGGATGTCGACGGCGAGGGCTATCTGGCAGCCGTCGAGGCGCAACGCGCAGCACTGATGGAGCCGAAGTTGACGCCATCAGCACAGATCCTGGAAGGCATTCGAGACCGCGATCAGAGTTTCCTCGAATTCACGCTGGACCTGTCAAAAGCGCATGCAGAATACTTTTGTCAGCTTCGCCTATCGCCGGAGAAGATGGCACTGTTCACCACTGCGGCAGAGCGCTCGCTCGAACGCACCCAGGCCCTGGAACAGTCGTCTGGCCCGACTTTTGAGGCTTATCTGGCCAGCTATTTCGAGCGCCTATGAGCATATCGGCGCGTTGTTTTGTGATCTCCGTACCCTAAAACTGCCGCCGAAACGAACATAATCAACGCCTAACGTAGGCTCAGTAAGTCAGCATTGATGAAATCATTGTTCGTTGCAGGGATTTTCCTAGGTCTGATAACGGCCGTTGGAGCTGCCCGGTTTTACCCCTGGGTGGACCATCCGCGCCCGGCCTCACGTACGGTCGTACTGCACAATGGCGGGCGTCTAGAAGACTTCTTGATTCGCTACCCAGCCGATCGGATCACGAGCGTAGGTACTGCGGAGATGGGACTGCGAGCCAAAGCTTATCCCAAGGGAGTTGAGCTTCCCGTAGAAATGGCGAGTGAGAGCGTGCTAGTTGAGCATTTCAAACTACGGGATGACCAAGGTGACGTGATTGGTGTGGCCGCTAGGCATACCAGCATCATAGAGGA